>NZ_JBWXUE010000036.1:0-79788 GCF_057158765.1 Kitasatospora sp. NEAU-69 | reverse complement strand
CCCGGTCCGGAACAGCCAGGGCCTTTCGTTTCCAGGTTCGCGCGAGCGGCCCGGCCCCCGGGACAGGCCGGGAGTCGGGCCGCTCGCGGGTGCCGGTCGGTCAGTTGGGACTCGCGGCGATGATCCAGCTGTCGCCTCCGGCGAGCAGGGTGGTGAGGTCGCCGGGGCCGCGTTGTTCGGTGGCGGTGGCGAGTTGCTCGGCCATCAGCGTGTCGTAGACCGGGCGCTGGATGTCGCGCAGCACGCCGATGGGGGTGTGGTGGAGGGTGTCGGCGTCGGCGAGGCGGGAGAGTGCGAAGGCGGTGACGGGGCTGGCCGCGTGCGCGTCGTGGACGAGCACCTCGGCCTCGTTGGCCGGTGTGACGGTGTCGGTGCGCAGTTCGCCGGTGGCCCGGTCGCGGAAGACGCCCTGGTCGGCGAAGCGGATCGGCCGTCCGTGTTCGAGCCGGATCAGCGCCTGGTCGGCGGTGGCCGGTTCCTTGAGGACGTCGAAGGCGCCGTCGTTGAAGATGTTGCAGTTCTGGTAGATCTCCACCAGGGCGGTGCCCTCGTGCTCGGCGGCCGCGCGCAGGACCGAGGTGAGGTGCTTGCGGTCGGAGTCGATGGTGCGGGCCACGAAGGTGGCCTCGGCGCCGATCGCGAGGGAGACCGGGTTGAACGGCGCGTCCAGCGAGCCCATCGGGGTGGATTTGGTGATCTTGCCGCGTTCGCTGGTCGGTGAGTACTGGCCCTTGGTGAGGCCGTAGATCCGGTTGTTGAAGAGCAGGATCTTCAGGTTGACGTTGCGGCGCAGCGCGTGGATCAGGTGGTTGCCGCCGATCGAGAGGGCGTCGCCGTCGCCGGTGACGACCCAGACGCTCAGGTCCTGGCGGGAGGCGGCCAGGCCGGTGGCGATCGCCGGTGCCCGGCCGTGGATCGAGTGCATCCCGTAGGTGTTGAGGTAGTACGGGAACCGCGAGGAGCAGCCGATCCCGGAGACGAAGACGGTGTTCTCCCGCCGGATGCCCAGCTCCGGCATGAACGACTGGACCGCCGCGAGGATCGCGTAGTCCCCGCAGCCGGGGCACCAGCGCACCTCCTGGTCCGACTTGAAGTCCTTCGCCGTGAGCGGTGTCTCGGCTCGTGGCACGAGCGGCAGCAGCGGCCGTCCGGTCGCCGTGGCCGTGGCCGTGGCCGTGGCCGTGGCCGTGGCCGTCGCTGTCGCGCCGGCCGGCTGGTCGGGTGTCTCAGGCATGTGCGCTCTCCTCCTGGCTCGACCCGCGGCCGGCGCTCTGGTCGAACTGCTGGATCGCCTCGGCGAGTTCGGCGGTCTGGAACGGCAGGCCGCGGACCTGGGTCAACGGGTGCGCGTCCACCAGGTACTTGGCGCGCAGCAGCATCGACAGCTGCCCGAGGTTCATCTCGGGCACCATGACGTTCTGGTAACTGCGCAGCACCGCACCGAGATTGGCGGGGAACGGGTTGAGGTGGCGCAGGTGCGCCTGGGCCACCCGGCCGCCCTGGCCGCGCACCCGGCGCACCGCCTCGGTGATCGGTCCGTACGTCGAGCCCCAGCCGATCACCAGCGTCCGGGCCCGGCCGTCCGGGTCGTCCACCACCAGGTCGGGCACCTCGATGCCGTCGATCTTGGCCTGGCGGGTGCGGACCATGTGGTCGTGGTTGGCCGGGTCGTAGGAGATGTTGCCGGTGCCGTCCTGCTTCTCGATGCCGCCGATCCGGTGCTCCAGACCGGCCGTGCCGGGCACCGCCCACGGGCGAGCCAGCGTCTGCGGATCGCGCTTGTACGGCCAGAAGACCTCGACGCCGTCCTCGGTGGTGTGGTTGGGCCCGGTGGCGAACGGCACCCGCAGGTCGGGCAGCGTGTCCACGTCCGGGATCCGCCAGGGCTCCGAGCCGTTGGCCAGGTAGCCGTCCGAGAGCAGGAAGACCGGGGTGCGGTAGGTCAGCGCGATCCGCGCCGCCTCCAGCGCGGCCGAGAAGCAGTCGGCGGGTGTGGCCGGGGCGACCACCGGGACCGGCGCCTCGCCGTTGCGGCCGAACATCGCCTGCAGCAGGTCGGCCTGCTCGGTCTTGGTCGGCAGCCCGGTGGACGGGCCGCCGCGCTGGATGTTGACCACCAGCAGCGGCAGTTCGAGCGAGACGGCGAGGCCGATCGCCTCCGACTTGAGCGCCACACCCGGGCCGGAGGTGGTGGTGACGCCGAGCGAGCCGCCGAAGGCCGCACCGAGCGCGGCGCCGATCCCGGCGATCTCGTCCTCGGCCTGGAAGGTCCGCACGCCGAAGTTCTTGTGCTTGGAGAGCTCGTGCAGGATGTCCGAGGCCGGCGTGATCGGATAGGTGCCGAGGAAGAGCGGCAGCTCGGAGCGCTGACCGGCCGCGACCAGGCCGTAGGAGAGCGCGAGGTTGCCGGAGATGTTGCGGTAACGGCCGTCCGGCAGCTTGGCCGGGGGGATCTCGTAGCAGACCGCGAACTCCTCGGTGGTCTCACCGAAGTTCCAGCCGGCGCGCAGCGCGGTGATGTTGGCCTGCGCGATGGCCGGCTTGGCGGCGAACTTCTGCGCCAGGAAGCGCTCGGTTCCCTCGGTCGGGCGGTGGTACATCCAGCAGAGCAGGCCGAGCGAGAACATGTTCCTGGCCCGCGCGGCGTCCTTGCGGGCCAGGCCGGAGTCGGCCAGCGCCGCGACGGTCAGGGTGGTCAGCGGGATCCTGTGCAGCTTGTACGCATCGAGCGAGCCGTCGGTCAGCGGGTCGGTGGCGTAGCCCACCTTGGCGAGCGCTCGGGTGGTGAATTCGTCGGAGTCGACGATGATTTCCGCGCCGAACGGCACGTCCGCCAGGTTGGCCTTCAGCGCAGCGGGGTTCATCGCGACCAGCACCCGGGGCGCATCGCCCGGGGTGTGGATGTCGTGGTCGGCGAAGTGCAGCTGGAAACTGGAGACGCCCGGCAGCGTGCCGGCGGGTGCCCGGATCTCGGCCGGGAAGTTCGGCAGCGTGGACAGGTCGTTGCCGAGGGACGCGCTCTCCGACGTCAACCGGTCGCCGGTGAGCTGCATCCCGTCCCCGGAGTCTCCGGCGAGCCGGATCACCACGCGGTCCAGGGTCTCCACCCTGGTGGTCGGGGTGGCGCCCGTTGCCGGGGCGGGCAAGGGCGGGGGCGTTGCTTCGCTGGTTCCTACCACTGCTTCTAGCACGGGGAGGTCCTCCTCAACGCGGCTTGTTCGGGCAGCGTACCGCTCAACACTCGATGAGTTCAACGTTCCAAGGTACGTCCCTTGGCGTCTCAAGTCATCGAATGTAGAGTTCATCGGACGTAGGATCGAGGCACCCTTTCGGAGGCGGCCGCCCGGCTGCCCGGATCGATCCCAGGAGGGACAGCAATGACTGCACTGCCGATCAAGGCCGAGGTTCAGAGCAAGATCGCGGAGTACGTTGGCCGGGAGTTCCTCGGCGAGCTGGAGGGCGACGGCGCCTCCGACCTCCAGGCGAACACTCCGCTGCTCCAGCTGGGGATCCTGAACTCGCAGAACACCGGCCGCCTGCTCGCCTACATCGACGAGGAGTTCGGCGTCTCGGTGCCGCCCACCGAGATCACCGGCAAGCACTTCCAGGACCTGGACAGCATCGCGGCGCTGGTTTCCTCGCTGCCCGCCGCCTGAGCCCCCACCCTCCACGAGAGAGTCAGGAGATCGACATGGAAGCAGACTTCGACATCGCCGTCATCGGTGGCGGCCCCGCCGGTTCCACCATGGCCTCGTACCTTTCGAAGGCCGGACTGAAGGTCGTGGTCTTCGAGGCCGCGACCTTCCCCCGGGAACACGTCGGCGAGTCACTGGTGCCGGCCACCACCCCGGTGCTGCTGGAGACCGGCGCGATGGACGCCGTCGAGGCCGCCGGCTTCCCGAAGAAGTACGGCGCGGCCTGGACCTCGGCCGAGACCCGCAAGATCGACCAGATGGGCTTCGGCGGTACCGCCCACGACTTCCGCAGCGCGGAGGTGCTCTTCAAGGAGCGCGACCAGGCGGGCGTCGACCGGGACTACACGTTCCACGTGGACCGGTCGAAGTTCGACCAGATCCTGCTGAAGAACGCCGAGGACCTCGGCGCCACGGTCTACCAGGGCGTGCGCGTCCAGAAGGTCGACTTCGACGGCGAGATCCCGGTCGTCTACGCGAAGATCGGCAGCAGCCAGGTCGGCGTCCCGGTCAAGATGGTGGTCGACGCGAGCGGTCGCCGCACGATGCTCGGCAACCAGCTCAAGGTCAAGGTCAACGACCCGGTATTCAACCAGTACGCGATCCACACCTGGTTCGACAACTTCGACCGGAAGGCGCTGGCTCCCAACAAGGAGCAGGCGGACTACATCTTCATCCACTTCCTGCCGATCACCGACACCTGGGTGTGGCAGATCCCGATCACCGACACCATCACCTCGGTCGGTGTGGTCACCCAGAAGAAGCGGTTCCAGGCCGCCGGCGAGAACCGCGAGGACTTCTTCTGGGAGACCGTGGGCAGCCGTCCGGAGCTGCTCGACGCGCTGAAGAACTCGGACCAGGTCAAGCCGTTCAAGACCGAGGGCGACTACAGCTACGGCATGACCCAGGTCGCCGGCGACAACTTCGTGCTGGTCGGCGACGCCGCCCGGTTCGTGGACCCGATCTTCTCCAGCGGCGTCAGCGTCGCGCTGAACAGCGCGCGGATCGCGGCGAAGGACATCATCGCCGCGGCCGAGGCGGGCGACTTCAAGAAGGCGCGGTTCGCCGCGTACGAGGAGAAGCTGCGCCGCGGGGTGAACAACTGGTACGAGTTCATCTCGATCTACTACCGCCTCAACATCCTCTTCACCGCGTTCGTCCAGGACCCGCGGTACCGTCTCGACGTCCTCAAGATGCTCCAGGGCGACGTCTACGACGACGAGGAGCCGAAGGCGCTCGCGGCCATGCGCGAGGTGGTCAAGGCCGTCGAGAACGACCCCGACCACCTGTGGCGGCCGTTCCTCGGCGAGCTGAGCGCGCCGACCGCCAAGGCCAGTTTCTGACGCACTGACGCACTGGCGCATCCGCCGAGGCCGCCGTCCCGATCCGGGGCGGCGGCCTCGACGCGTACGTACGGGAACGCGTACGCGTACGCGGCCTCGACGCGTACGCGTACGGGAGCGGGGGGCGGGCCGGGCAACGACTGAGCGGCTGACCGGTCCCGCCCGGTCAGCCGCTCAATGACGACAGTGCTCGCAGCGCCCGCTCAGCCGGCCAGCGGCAGCGCGTCCCAGTCCGGGCCGCCCCGCAGCGCGGCGGCTCCGGCGCTCAGCCGGCCGGCCACCACCTTGGTGAACTCCGGTTCCTGCAGGAAGAAGTGCCCGCCCTTGACGAAGATCAGACCACAGGTCGAGGTCGTCTCCCGCTGCCAGGCCAGCAGGCCCAGCTCGCTCGTCATGGTGTCCTGCCGGCCCGCGAAGGCGATCACGGGGCAGGACAGCGGCTGACCGGGCTCCTTGGTGTAGAGCTCGGCGAGCCGCAGGTCGGTGCGGAGCACCGGCAGGAACATCTGCAGCAGCTCCGGGTGCTGCAGCAGCTTGTCCGGCATCCCGCCCAGGTGGCGCAGCGCGCCGATGAACTGGTCGTCGGGCAGCTCGTGGATCGGCGGGTGCGAAAGCCCGCCCTCGGGCCCGTTGCGGCCCGCCGTGACCAGCATGGCCGCGACGTGCCCGCGCTGTTCCAGCACCCGGGCGACCTCGAAGGCCAGCACCGAGCCGAGACTGTGCCCGAACAACGCGAAGGGACCATCGATCTGGCGATCGATGGTCTCGGTGAGGTCCGCCACGAGCGTGTGCAGGTCGCCGATCAGCGGTTCCCGCAACCGGGTGCCGTGGCCCGGCAGGTCGACCGGGACGACTTGGACGAACGGTGGCAACCAGCTCGACCAGGGGTGGAAGTGGAGCGTGTTGCCGCCGGCGTGTGGCAGGCAGAACAGCTTGAGCCGCCGGGTGCCCGGCTCGGTCGGGCCCGGTGGTGCCGAGCGCTTGGTTTCGTTGATGTCGTACACGCGGGTTCCTCCTCCTGCGGTGAGGGCCGATCGCCCACCGGTTCCGGTCCCCACGACGAGGACCGGTCGCCCGCGGGGCGGCGGTGGCTCCGGGAGCGGCTCGGGGTCGGCCGCGAGCAGCAGCTCGCGGATCGTCGTCCGGTGCTGGACGAGCGATATCTCCGGTGTCGAGACCGCGACGGCGCCCACATAGCCGTCCTGCGCGGGCAGGTCGTGTAGTGACCAGTGGGAGAACGGTCCGGCGTCCGGGGGCAGTTCCAGCACCCGGACGGGTGCGGCGGGCTCGGGCGACAGCAGCGTCGCGACGGCCCGCAGGTCGCCGCCCAGCCCGGTGCCGAGTGCCTTGAGCACGGCCTCCTTACGGGTCCATGCCCGGAACAGGGCCCGGTCGCGGCCGGCCGGCGGAGAGCAACTCCATTGTTGCCGCTCCGATTCGGACATGATGGTGCGCGCCATCGCGTCGCGGTCCGGCAGGCTCTTGACCGCCTCGATGTCCACACCGATGAATCCGGCGGTGGTCAGTGCGATGGCCGCGAGCGTGCCGGCGTGCGTGAGGCTGACCTGGACGCCGCCGCCCGGCTCCTGTTCCGGGGCCGGGCGCAGATCGCCCGGGGCGCCCCAGGCGGTCAGGGCCGGTTTCCCGTTCCAGCCGCTGCCCAGTTCGGGCAGCGGTGCCAGGCCGGTGGTCGCACAGGCGGTCAGTACGCGCAGCGCGGCGTGTGCGCAGATGCTGCGGCGCCGGTGCGGCTGAACCAGCCGGCCGAGCCGCTCCTGTTCGTCAGGCGGCAGCTGACGCAGTGCCAGATCAATTGCCGACTCGTCATCAACTTCCACGAGCCAGACGTGCACTTCGGGGCCGAAGACCGCCCTGCCGCTGCGCTCTTCGAGGCCGCTCGGATTGTCGTTGACCATGTTACTCATCATACGTAGACTTCATCAAACCGAGAACTCATCAAGTGGGGATAGTGCCGATCTCGTCGGACGCGCTCGGATGCGCTCCGGCAAGGAGGAGTGAGCGGTGTCGAACGACCGAGTAGATCCGACAGCCGGATCAGCCGGACCGCAGCAGGGGGCAACCACGGCCGACATCGCCATCGTGGGCGTCGGCTGCCGGCTACCCGGAGGCGTTCAGAACCTGGACGCGCTGTGGCAAGTCCTGCTGGACGGGCGCAATGTCACCACCGACGTGCCAACGGACCGCTGGGGGCCCGAGTTCCACAACCCCGATCCGCGCCACCCGGGCACCACGTACTGCCCGAAGGGCGCGTTCATCGACGACGTGGACGCCTTCGACGCCAAGTTCTTCGGCATCGCGCCACGCGAGGCCGAGGAGGTGGACCCGCAGCAGCGGCTGCTGCTGGAGACCGCCTGGGCGGCGATGGAGAACAGCGGGATCCCGCGCGAGAGCTGGGAGGGCAGCCGGACCGGCGTCTTCACCGGGGTGCTCGGCATGGACTACACGCTGCTCCACTCCAAGACCTCCGGCGTCGAGAAGATCAGCCCGTACTACGCCAGCGGCAAGGAGTTCAGCTTCGGCGCCGGCCGGATCGCGTACACCTTCGGCCTGCACGGGCCGGTCGTGATGCTCAACACGGCCTGCTCCTCCTCCCTGATGGCGGTGCACCTCGCCTCCCAGGCCCTGCGCAACGGCGAGTGCGACGCGGCGCTGGCCGGCGGCGTCAACCTGATGCTGGTGCCCGAGCTGAGCGTCTTCATGAGCAAGATCCAGGCGCTGTCACCGACCGGCGTCTGCCGCCCGTTCGACGCCTCCGCCGACGGCGTGGTCCGCGGCGAGGGCTGCGCCGTCGTCGTGCTCAAGCGCTATGCGGACGCCGTCGCCGACGGTGACCGGATCTGGGCCGTGGTCAAGGGCAGTGCGACCAACCACGACGGGCGCAGCGCCGGCCTCACCGCGCCGAACGCGGCGGCACAGGAGATGCTGCTGCGCAGCGCGCTGCGCAGCGCCGGCCTGACCGCCGACCAGCTGGACTACGTCGAGGCGCACGCGACCGGCACCCCGCTCGGCGACCCGCTCGAGGTGTCCGCGCTGATCGCGGCGCTCGGCTCGGCCCGCAGCTTCGGCCATCCGCTCTACGTCGGCTCGCACAAGGCCAACTTCGGCCACCTGGACTCGGCGGCCGGCCTGCTCGGCCTGCTGAAGGCGATGCTGGTGGCCAGACACGCTCTGGTGCCGCCACAGATCGGCGTGCAGCAGCTCAGCCGCCGGATCGACTGGGCCTCCTCCGGCCTCCAGGTCGCCACCGAGCCGACGCCGCTGACCGGGTCCGGGCAGCGGTACGTCGGCGTCAGCGCGTTCGGGCTCTCCGGCAGCAACGTGCACGTCGTGCTCGCTTCGCCGCCCGAGGCCGTCGAGGTCGTCGAGGTCGCCCCCGCCGCGGCGCCGGACCCGGTGCCGGTACTCGTCGTCTCCGGCCCGACGCCGACCGCGCTCGCCGCGCAGGTGGCCGCCTACCGGGACCGGCTGCGCACCAGCGAACCCGGCGAACTCGCCGACCTGCTGCACAGCGCCTCGGCCCGGCGCACCCACCACGACTACCGGCTCGCCGTCGTCGGCCGCTCCGGCGGTGAGCTGGCCGATGCGCTGGACGCCGGCCTGGCCGACCGGCTCGCCGGCGCCGGTGACGTGCTGAGCAGCCGGCCGCCGCAGGTCGTGCACGTCTTCTCCGGTCAGGGCTCGCAGTGGCCCGGCATGGGGCTCGACCTCTACCGCGACGAACCGGTCGTGCGTGAGGTACTTGACGAAGTAGACGCCTACACCCAGGAGTTCGGCGGCTGGTCGGTGCTGGAGGAGATCGGCCGCAGCGAGAGCAGCCGGCTGCCCCAGACCGAGTTCGCCCAGCCGGCGGTCTTCGCGATCCAGGTCGCGCTGACCCGGCTCTGGTCGTCCTGGGGAGTCGCGCCGGACGCCGTGGTCGGCCACAGCATGGGCGAGATCGCGGCGGCCTGCGCGGCCGGCGCGCTGACCCTGCGGGACGCGACCCGGCTGATCGTGCACCGCGGCCGGATCATGCAGGCGGCGACCGGCACCGGCCGGATGACCGCCGTCGAGCTGCCCGCCGAGCAGGTGCAGGCCGCGCTCGAACCGTTCGGCGGCCGGCTCGTCGTCGCGACCGTGAACGGCCCGCACTCGGTCGTCATCGCCGGACCGGCCGACCTGATGGACCAGGCCGTCGCCCAGCTCAAGGCCGACGGCGCGAAATGCCTGCCGCTCGGCGTCGACTACGCCTTCCACAGCCCCGTGATGCGCGAGTACGGCGACCAGCTCGAAGCGCTGCTCGGCGATCTCGCACCGGCCGAGCCGACCGTCACGATGCTCTCCAGCGTGGACCCGCAGGCCGACCGGCCGGTGCTGGACGCCGGCTACTGGGGGCGCAACATCCGGGAGGCGGTGCTGTTCTGGCCCGCCGTGGACCGGCTGCTCACCGACCGGGACGCGGTCTTCGTGGAGATCGGCGCGCATCCGGTGCTCTCCCGCCCGCTGCAGTCCGCGCTCGCCCACCGCGAGCGGACCGGACCGGCGATCTCCTCGCTCGCCCGCGGCAAGACCGCGCGCAACACGCTCGCCGGCGGCCTGGCCGCGCTCTACCCGACCGGCGTGCGGGTGAACTGGGAGGCGGTGCACGGCCGGGACCACCGCTACCTCGAACTGCCCCCGCTGCAACTGGAGCGCCGGCACTACTGGCTGCCCGGCGTGGAGCGCGGCAACCAGGGCGGCGCGCAGCTCGCGGCCGACCGGCTGCGGGCCGAGGTCCGGCTCTTCGACCAGGACGGACGCCTGGTGGCCACCATGGGCGGGACGGCCGAGGCGGCCGAGCCCGCCGCCGCTGCCGCACCCGCACCGGTCGCGGTCGTGGCTGCGCCGGTGGTCGCCGCGCCGGCGGCCGCCTTCAATCCCGCACCCGTCCCCGTCCCCGCGCCCGCACCCGTCCCCGCACCGGTCGCGGTGCCCGCAGCGGCGACGGACGCGGCGCCGGCGCCCGAGAGCGTGGCCGCCGCCGCCCGCTCGGCACGCAAGGGCCGGACCCAGCTCGCCGCCAAGGTGAGCGCGATCGTCTCGGAACTCCTCGGGTACGAAGCCGATCGGCGGATTTCCCGGGTTCGGGGCTTCTACGAACTCGGCCTCGACTCCTTCAGCCTGATCGAGTTGATCCGCCGGCTCCAGGAGGAGTTCGGGGTCGAACTCGCGATGAGTGCCGCGATCGAATTCCCCACCATCGATCAGCTCACGGACCATCTGGCCGCCGTCATGGTGGATCAGGTCTTCACCCGCCCGCAGGCCGAGCGCGCCGAGCCGACGGCCGAGGTGGCTCCGGAGGCTGTGGCGACCCCCGCCGCGCCTGCGCCCACCCCCGCGGCCGCTGCGGCGCCCGCCGCCGCGCAGCCCGTACCGGCTCCCGCACCGCCTGCCGCGCCGCCTGCCGCCGTTCCGGTCCCCGCCCCCGCTGCTGCCGCCACCACCCCCGCCCCGTGGCAGGCCGACGGCGCCGCCGAGCCGATCGCCATCGTCGGGATGGGCTGCCGCCTGCCCGGCGCCAACGGACTGGACGAGTTCTGGGCGCTGCTCTCCGGCGCCGTCGACGCGACCGGCGACATCCCCGCCGACCGCTGGGACGCCGCCGCACTGCTCGCACAGAACGGCGAGAGCGCCCCCGGCACCTCGGCGACCAAGCGCGGCGCGTTCATGGCCGGCGTGGACCAGTTCGACAACTCCTTCTTCCGGGTGTCCGCCCGCGAGGCCCGCAGCATGGACCCGCAGCAGCGCACCTTCCTCGAGGTCGCCTGGGAGGCCCTGGAGGACGCCGGCCAGAGCGTCGAGGCACTCCAGGCGGACCACACCGGCCTGTTCGTCGGCCTGAACACCACCGACTACCAGCAACTGGTCACCCGTCAGCTGGAGAACATCGACCTCTACTACGGCACCGGCAACTCCTTCTCCGGCACCGCCGGCCGGATGTCGTACTTCCTCGGCGTGCGCGGCCCGAGCCTCGCCGTCGACACCGCCTGCTCGTCCTCCCTGGTGGCCGTGCACCTCGCCTGCCAGAGCCTGCGGGCCGGCGAGTGCGGGGTGGCGATCGCGGGCGGCACGAACGTGATCGCCACGCCGACCGTCTACCTGGCCATGTCGGCCGGCGGCGCGCTCGCCGAGGACGGCCGCTGCAAGACCTTCGCCGACGACGCCGACGGCTACGGCCGCGGCGAGGGCGCCGGCGCCCTCGTGCTCAAGACGCTCTCCCGCGCGATCGCCGACGGCGACCGCATCCACGCCGTGATCCGCGGCAGCGCCGTCAACCACAACGGCGCGAGCGGCGGCCTGACCGTCCCCGGCGGCGAGGCGCAGGAGGAGGTGATCCGGGACGCACTGGCGCAGGGCGCGCTGCCCGCTACGGCGGTCGACTACGTCGAGGCGCACGGCACCGGCACGATCCTCGGGGACGCCGTCGAACTGCGCTCGCTGGACCGGGCACTGGGCGCCGGCCGCCCGGCCGACCAGCCGCTGCTGGTCGGCTCGGTGAAGACCAACATCGGTCACCTGGAGGCCGCCGCGGGCGTGGCCGGCCTGATCAAGACCGTGCTCGCGATGCGGCACGAACGGATCCCGGCCCACCTGCACTTCACCGAGCCGACCCACCAGATCGACTGGAACCGGCTGAACCTGCGGGTCACCGCCGCGGGCGCCCCCTGGCCGGCCGCGACCGGCGAGCGCCCCCGCACGGCAGGCGTCAGCGCCTTCGGCTTCACCGGCACCAACGCGCACGTGGTGCTCGCCGAGCCGCCGGTGCCGCCCGCGCCCGCCGGACCGGTCGAGGGCACCCGCCCGTTCGCCCTCGCCCTCTCCGCCTCCTCCGAGGCCGCGCTCGCCGAGGCGGCCGTCCGGATGCGCGAGCACCTGAGCACGGTGCAGGAAGTCGATCTGGCCGACGTCTGCTTCTCGGCAGGCGCCCGCCGCAGCCACCTCCAGCACCGCCTGGCGGTGGTCGGCAACACCCGCGCCGAGCTGATCGAGCGCCTGGCGGCGAGCCAGGGCGAAGGAACCCGCACCGGCAGCGCCCGAGTCGGCGAACCCGCCCGCTTCGCGCTGGTCTTCGGCGACCAGGTCGCCGCCCTCCCGTGGGCCGTGCTCGACGCCGAGGAGCCGGCCTTCCGGGCCGCACTCGCCGAGCTCGACGCCGCGGCCGAGACGGCGATCGGCCGCCCGGTCCGCAGCACCCTGCTGGAGAGCGGCACCGCCGACCCGGTCGCCCTCACCTCGGCCCAGCTGGCGCTCACCGCGCTCTGGCGCGACCACGGCCTGGAGCCCGACGCCGTGGTCGGCCGCGGCGCCGGCGAGATCGCCGCCGCACACGCGGCCGGCGCGCTCAGCCTGCCCGACGCGCTGCGCGCCGCGGCCGGCGTGCGCGGGGTCACCCTCGGCGCCGACTCCGAACTCCCGCTGCACCTGGCCTCGCTGGCCGAGAAGGCAGACCAGGGCGAGCACGGCGGCGAACTCGCTGACTGGACCCGCCCGGTCGCCGCGGCCGACCCGGCCTGGCCGGCCGCCGTCGCCGAGGGCCTCGCGGGCGACGACATCGAGACCCTGCTCGACGCCGGCTTCGGCCCGGCCGCCGGCGAACTCGCGGCGGGCGCCGCAGCCGGTCTCGCCGCGATCGTGGTGGAGCCCGCCGCCGGCCGCGCCGCGCTGGTCGAGGCGGCGGCCGCCCTGCACGTCGGCGGCAGCGCGGTGCGCTGGCCGGCGCTGCTGGCCGGTCGCGGCCGCCCGGTCTCGCTGCCGGGCTACCGGTGGCAGCACCGCCGGCGCTGGGTTGATGTCTTGGGGGTGCCGAGCCTGGCACCCGCCGGCGCCGGCGCCGGCGCGCACGCCGAGCTCGGCGAGGCGTTCGTCCCGTATGGCAGCGTCGGCGAGCGGTACTACCCGGTCCGTCTGGCGGCCCGCGCCGACAGCGGGCCGGTCGGCGCCGCGAAGGTCGCCGAGCTGCTGCTCGCCGCCGCCGCGGAGCTGGTCGCCGGTCCGGTGCGGCTGACCGGCTTCGAACTGACCGCACCGCTCACCGACCCGGCCGCGCTGGCCGCCGGCACCGGCGCCCAGTTGATCGCCCGTCAGGACGGCGCCGCCTGGTCGCTGCAGCTGGTCTCCGGCCGGACCCCGGGCGGTGCGCCCGGCCCGGTCGCCACCGCGCGACTCGCCGCGGCCGACGCGGACCGCCCGGCGGCGGTGGACGTCGCCGAGCTGCACTCCCGGCTCGGCACCGCGCTGACCGGCGGCGTCCCCGCGGCCTCCGGCCCGCTCGCCGACACCGCCGGGCCCAACCTCACCGAGCTGTGGCAGCGGGCCGACGGACCGTCGGAGCGGATGGCCACGCTCGCGCTCGGCAGCACCGGCGCCGCCGGCCTGCTGGCGGCCGCCGGCCGACTGCTCGCCTCCACTGCCGAGTGGGGCAGCGGCGAGGCGGTGATCGCGGGCATCGCGCAGATCGAGCTGTTCGAGCCGCCGGCGGGTGACGTGATCCTGCACGCGGAGGACGCCGCGGGCGTCGTCCGGGTACTGGACGCCGAGGGCCGGGTGCTCGCCGAACTCCGCGGCTTCCGGCTGGCGCCCGCCGCCGACCTGATCCCGGACGAGGAGATCCGCAGCCGGACGGCCGAGCGCAGCTACCGGGTCGCCTGGCAGCAGGCCACCGAGCTGCCGGGCGCCACCGGTGAACCGGCCGGCCGCTGGCTGCTCGTCGCCGCCGACCCGAGCGCCGCCGAACAGGCGCAGGCGCTGCGGCAGGCGCTGATCCGAGCCGGCGCGGACGCCGCGGTCGCCGCGACGCCGGACCTCGCCGACACCGCCGCCTGGGGCGGCCTGCTCCGCACCCCCGGCGGCCCGGCCGTCACCGGACTCGTCCTGGTGGGCGCAGCAGCCGGTGACGCGGCAACGGATACCGAGCCCGCGGACGCCGCCCCCGTGGCGGCCCTGCAGGCGGCCCTGACGGCCAGTGGGGCCACCGAGCCGCCCAGGCTCTGGCTGGTCACCCGCGGCGCCCAGGACCCGCTCGGCAGCGCGGCCCCCGACCGGCGGCTCGCCGCCGCCTGGGGCCTCGGCCGGGTGCTCGCGATGGAGGCACCGCAGGCCTGGGGCGGTCTGCTCGACCTGGACCCGGCCGCCGACACCGACGCCACCGCGCAGTACGACGCGGCCGCCGCCCGGCTGCTGGCCGAGCCCGCTCCCGGCAGCGCCGTGGAGGACGAGCTCTGCCTGCGCGGCGGGAGCTGGTACGTTCCTCGCCTGCGCCACGCCGAGCCGCTGCCCAGGGTGCTCCGCCCGCTGAGCTGCCGTGAGGACGCCTGGTACGCCGTGATCGGTGGCCTGGACCCGGCCAACCGGCCGCTGGTCGACTGGCTGGTCTGGCGCGGCCTGCGCAGGCTGCTGCTGGTCGAGGGCGAGCCGGTCACCGGTGACGACGGCGAGGCGGCCGAGCAGGCCGTCGTCCGCCGGGCCGAGCTGCACGCGTTCGGCGTCGAACTTGCCACCGTCCGACTCACCGGTGACGGCGGCGACACCGCCGCCGTGCTGGCCGAGGCGACCGGCGGCGAGCCGATCGCCGGGGTGCTGATCGCCCCGGTCCCGGCGCCGATCGTCCCGCTGTCCGACACCGGCCTGCCGGAGCTGACCCGCCAGCTGGCCGTGGCCGACCTGGCCGCGCGGCTGGAACAGGCCGTCCGAGGCCACCGGCTCGACTTCTGCTACGTGTCGAGCTCGGCCGCCGCGGCCTGGGGCTCGCTCGGCATGGCGGCCCGGGGCGCGCTGGACGGCGCGCTGGCGGCCACCGCCGCCGCCCGCCGCGCGGCCGGCGGGGACGTCACCGTGATCCGCTGGATGCCCCGCTCGGACACCGGCGAGCTGACCCGCCGCGACCAGATGCTGATGGCGGACAGCGGTCTCGACCCGCTGGCGGCGGTCGACGTCGCCGAGGCGGCCGACCTGCTGCTGCGGGCCGGCCGGGCCGAGGCCGACGTGGCCCGGCTCGACGAGGCACGCTACGCCACCGCCTGCCGCAGCCGGTTCGACCGGGCCTTCCTGGCCGAACTGACGGCGACCGGAGGCCGCAGCGGGACCGATGGCGAGACTCCCGAGGCCGCCGCCGACAGCCCGCTCGTCGCGGAACTGCTGGCGCTGGCGCCCGAGTTGCGCGGCGAGCGGATGCTCGACCACGTGCTCGCCCAGGTGATCGAGGTGCTCGACGCCGAGTCCGACGAGGACGTGGACCCGGACCAGGGCTTCTTCGAACTCGGCATGGACTCGGTGATGTCCGTCGCGCTCAAGGCCCAGCTGGACCGGGACCTGGGCGTGGACCTGCCGGCGACGCTGACCTTCGAGTACCCGACCACCCGCGCACTCGCCCGGCACCTGCTCGACGAACTGGCCGCACACGCGGCGGCCCCGGCCGCCGACGAGCCCGCGGCCGCCGCCGACGCAGCCGCCGCCGGCACCGATCCGACCGACGACGGCCTCGACGACCTCTCCGACGACGAGCTGATGGACCGGCTGCTCGCCGGTCTGGCCAGCTCCGAGGAGTTGCTCGGCGAGGAGGGCTGACCGACCCCGCCCGGCCGCCGCCGCTTCCGCGCGGCGGCGGCCGGGCGGACCCACAGCACGGACCGCGAGACCGAACACGGACAAGCCCCACGGACAGGAGGAACCCTGTGGAATTCAGCTGGAGCCCGGAACAGACCGCACGATACGACAGCACCCTGCAGGCGGTGCGCGAGGTACTCGGCGAGGAGGCCCGCACACCCGAGGGCTTCTACAGCCGCAAGGACTGGCTCACGGTCGGTGGCCTCGGCCTGCTCGGCCTGTGCGTGCCCGAGGAGTACGGCGGTTCGGGACTGGGCGCGCTGGACACGTCCCACCAGGTCGAGGCGTTCGGCCGCGGCTGCCCGGACACCGGCCTGGTCTTCGCGGCCAGCGCGCACCTGTTCGCCTGCACCGTGCCGATCATGGCGTTCGGCACCGAGCAGACCAAGCGCCGCCTGCTGCCAGGCCTGTGCTCCGGTGAGCTGATCGCGGGCAACGCGATGACCGAGGCGCAGGCCGGCTCCGACGTCTCCAAACTCTCGGTCACCGCGACCGAGGTGGAGGGCGGCTTCCTGCTCAACGGCGAGAAGACCTTCGTCAGCAACGGCCCGGCCGCCGACGTCTTCGTGACGTACGCGACCACCGACCCGGACGCCGCGTTCCTCGGCGTCACCGGCTTCGTGGTGGAGCGCGACGCCCCGGGCCTGACCGCGGGGGAGCCGTTCGAGAAGCTCGGCCTGCTCTCCTGCCCGGCCGGCGGCGTCCGCTTCGAGGACTGCTTCGTGCCGAACGAGCAGGTGCTCGGCCACCGCGGCGGTGGCGGTGCGATCTTCCAGCACTCGATGGGCTGGGAGCGGGCCTGCCTGTTCGCCGGGTACATCGGGATGCTCGACCGGCTGCTCGAACTCTGCGTCCGGGAGGCGCGCAGCCGCCGTCAGTTCGGCAAGCGGATCGGCGAGTTCCAGTCGGTGGCGAACCGGATCGTGGAGACGAAGCTGCGCGCCGAGAGCGCCCGGCTACTGCTCTACCGCGCCACCTGGGAGATGGACCAGGGGAAGGCCTCCCCGCTGAACGTCGGCCTGTCGAAGCTCGCGGTCTCCGAGGGCGCCCTCGCGTCCGCCCTCGACGCCGTGCAGATCTTCGGCGGCCGCGGCTACCTGCGCGAGAACGGGATCGAGGCGTTCCTGCGCGACGCGGTGCCCGCGACGATCTTCTCGGGCACCAACGACATCCAGCGGCTCATCATCGCGAAGGAGCTGGGACTGTGAGACTCCATCAACTCGTCACCGAGGCGGCCGGGCGCAACCCCGCCGCCCTGGCTGTCGAGGCCGAGGACCTGACCCTCAACTACGGCGAACTCGACGCACTGGCCGACCGGTTCGCCGCCGCGCTGCGCGGGCGCGGCGTCCGGCCCGGTGACCGGGTCGTCATCTGGTGCGGCAAGAGCGCGCTCGCGGTCGCCTTCATGCAGGGCGCGCTGCGGATCGGCGCGGTGTACGTACCGGTCACCGCGACCAATCCGGCCGTCCGGGTCGCCAAGATCGCCGCGGACTGCGCGGCCGTCCAGGTGCTGGTGGACGACGCCGTCACCAAGGGCGGCGACGTCTCGTTCAACGACTTCGGCGACGTTGCCGTGGCCCCGCTCGCCGAGCTGCTGGCGGAGGCCCCGACGGCGAGCCCGCAGGAGCGGTTCGACGGCGGCGCCGACCACCCGGCGTACATCCTCTACACCTCGGGCTCGACCGGTTCCCCCAAGGGCGTCTGCCTGAGCCACCGCAACGCGCTGGCCTTCGTGGACTGGGCGGTCGAGCAGACCGGCGTCGGCCCCGAGGACCGGTTCTCCAGCCACGCGCCGTTCAACTTCGACCTCTCGGTCTTCGACCTGTACGCGGCGTTCCGGGCCGGCGGCTCGGTCCACCTGGTCCCGCCGGAGATGTCGTACGCGCCGGTGCAGCTGGCGCAGTTCATCCGGGACCGGCGGATCTCGGTCTGGTACTCGGTGCCATCCGCGCTGGCGCTGATGATGCGCGAGGGCGGGCTGCTGGACACCGCGCCGCCGCCCGCGCTGCGGGTCTGCGTCTTCGCCGGCGAGCCGTTCCCGATCGCCCAGGTGCAGGCGCTGCGCAAGGCCTGGCCGGACGTGCGGCTGCTCAACTGGTACGGCCCGACCGAGACGAACGTCTGCACCGCCTACGAGGTGACCGACGCCGACCTGGCCCGCACCAGCGCGCTGCCGATCGGCGCCGCCGCGAGCGGCGACACGATCGAGCTCGACCCGCCCGGCGAGGAGGGCGAGATCGTGGTCAGCGGGCCGACCGTGATGCTCGGTTACTGGGGCCGCGAGCCGCACACCGGCTCGTACCGGACCGGGGACATCGGCCGGATCGGCGAGGACGGGCAGCTGGAGTACGTCGGCCGGATCGACCACATGGTCAAGATCCGCGGCAACCGGATCGAGCTCGGCGAGATCGAGTCCGCGATCGGCGCCCACCCGGCGGTGGCCGCGGCCGCGGTCGTGGTGGTGGGCAGCGGACTCGAGGCGCGGCTGCACGCGGTCGTCGTACCGGCCGAGGACGCCCGGCCCAAGCTGCTCGACCTGAAGCTCTTCTGCGCCCGGCGGCTACCGACCTACATGCTGCCCGACGCCCTCCACGTGGTGGAGACGCTGCCGTTGACGGCGAACGGCAAGACGGACCGTTCCGCTCTGCTGGCACTCACCGAGAGGGGCAACACCAGATGATCAAGACACCGCTCAAGGGCGTGGGCTTCGAGGAGTTCCGCGCCATCATGGGCTCGTTCGCGAGCGGGGTCACCGTGGTGACCGCCGTCGCCGACGACGGCCTGCCGCACGGGCTGACCTGCTCGGCAGTCTGCAGCGTGTCGGCCGACCCGCCGCTGCTGCTCTCCTGCGTCAAGACGCCGAGCGTCACGCTGGACGCGATCCGGCAGACGGGCGCCTTCGCCGTCAACTTCCTGGACGACGACGCGCGGGAGGTCTCGGACCTGTTCGCCAGCCGTAATCCGGACAAGTTCGGCGGAGTCGGCTGGCAGCGCGGCCCGGTGGCCGGCCTGCCGGTGCTCGACCGCACGGTCGCGCACGCCGAGTGCGAGGTGCACGAGCTGATCGACGCGGGCGACCACGCGATCATGCTCGGCCGGATCGTCGGCGGCTCGGTGGAGACCGGCGGGCAACCGCTGGCCTACTGGCGCGGCGGGTACGTGAGGCTGTTCCGGATGAGCTCCTGGACCCGGAACTGACACCACTCCTGGGCCGGACCGCGAGGAGAACTCGCGGCCCGGCCCCGGCCCCGCACCATGCGTCCGGACCCGGAACCGCCCGAAACGCCGAGGCCCGGCTGCGAGTCCTCCTCGCAGCCGGGCCCCGGCGTTCTCAGCGGTGCGCCGTCCGGATCAGCCCTGTTGCTGCTGTCCGGAGCCCGCGACGACGAGCGTGCGGGCCGGCTCCCCGTCGGCCGACTCGTCCTCGTCCGCCGCCGCGAGCTCCTCGGCCTCGGCCAGCTCGTCGGCCGGCGACCTTGGCACCAGGAACGGCAGTACCGGACCGGCCATCGCGGTCGTGATGAGCGCGACCAGGACCATCACCGTGAACAGCCTGGTGTCCAGGATGTGCAGGCTCAGCCCCACGTTCAGGATGATCAGTTCGGTCAGCCCACGGGTGTTCATCAGCATCCCGACGCCGAACGACTCGCGCCACGCCATCCCGCTCCAGCGGGCCGGCAGGGTGGCCCCGACGATCTTGCCGATGGTGGCCACCGCGAGCAGCAGCCCCAGGTCCGCCCAGTCGCTGCCACGCAGTGCACCGATGTTCACCGACAGGCCGGTGACCACGAAGTACATCGGCAGCAGCAGCCGGCCGGCGTGCTGGAACGGCTGGAGCATCTGCTTCTCCAGCTGCTTGCGCGGCTGACGCGGCATCACCAGACCGAAGGCGAAGGCGCCGAAGATCGGGTGGATGCCGATCTGCGCGGTGGCGTACGAGGAGAAGAAGAGCCCCGCCGCGACGATGATGGCCAGGTACGGCGTGAAGCCGCGGCTGAGCATCCGGGGTGTGGCCTTGCGCACCAGCGGGCGGACCACCAGCGCCATCACCAGGATGTAGCAGGCCGACCAGCCGATCGTCCGCAGGCCGCCGCCACCGCCATCCGCGCTGGCCAGGCCGATCACCACGGCGAGCAGGCACCAGGCGATCACGTCACCGAGTGCTGCACTGGCCAGCGAGAGCTGACCGGCCCGGCTGCGCCCGATCCGGCTGTCGGTCAGGATCCGGGCGAGCACCGGGAACGCGGTCACCGACATCGTGATGCCGAGGTAGACGGCGAAGACCAGGAAGTCCACGTGGTGCCCGGCGACCGTCTTGTGCTGCTGGTAGCAGAGGACGGCCGCCCCCAGGCCGAGGACGAACGGCAGTGACATGCTGCCGAGCGACACTCCGGCGACCGACTTGCGGGAGTTCCGCAGATTCCCTGGCTCGATCTCCCATCCCAGGGTGAACATGAAGAGCAGTAGCCCGACCTGGGCGATGGCCGAGAGCAGTGGCCTGGCGTCCAGCGGGAACAACCGGGTGGTCAGGTGCCCGGGCAGCAGCCCGAGCAGACTGGGGCCGAGCGCGATGCCGGCCAGGATCTCGCCGATGACGGCGGGTTGCCGGGCGAATCGGGATACCCGCAGCATCGCGGTGCCGGCGATCAGGACGACGGCGATGTCCACCAGCACGGTGGTTTGGATCATGTCTGCGTGACTTGCCATCACACGCTCCATAACTCATCGGGTGTAGATGGAAAAGCTGCTTGAGTTTGGCATCGGCATGCTGGGCAAGCAAGTCGCAATATGGCCTTGTGTCAGCGAATCGTTGACAGCCAAGTCATCCTCTGTAGCATCATAAGAAGTCATCAACTGAAGAGTCATTTGGCGCTGGAGGTCCCCGACCAATGGCAACTGAACGCGACAATGCCGACAACCCGACGAAGAACGGCGCCGGGGACGACCGGCGCAGGCTGCTGGAAGCCGTCCGGATGATCGAACGGCTGAAAAAGGCGGTGAAGGACGGTGAGGCCAAGACGGTTCCGGACGAGCCGGTGGCCATCATCGGCCTCGGCTGCCGGATGCCCGGCGGGGTCGACGACCCCGAGTCGTTCTGGCGCATGCTGCAGGACGGCGTGGACGCCACCAGCGAGTTCCCGGCCGACCGGGCCGACCCGGCGCCCTTCTACGACCCCGACCCGGAGACTCCGGGCAAGGCGTATGTGATCCGTGGCGGCTTCCTCGACGAGGTGGACCGGTTCGACCCCGCCGTCTTCGGCATCTCGCCGCGCGAGGCGATCGGCATGGACCCCCAGCAGCGGCTGACCCTGGAGGTCGCCTGGGAGGCGCTGGAGCGGGCCGGCTACGCACCCGACAGCCTGGAGGGCAGCCAGACCGGCGTCTTCCTCGGCGTCAGCACCACCGACTACGTCAGGATGCGCCAGGAGATCGGTGACATCGACGACGTGGACGCCTACCAACTGGTCGGCGAACCCAGCTTCATGGCGGGCCGGATCTCCTACACGCTCGGCCTGATGGGCCCGAGCCAGGTCGTCGACACCGCCTGCTCCTCCTCCCTGGTCGCGCTGCACGACGCCTGCCAGGCGCTGCGCCTGGGCGAGTGCGACATGGCGCTGGCCGGTGGCGTCAACATGATGCTCCAGCCGTACGGCTTCGTGCTGATGAGCAAGTTCCGCGCGCTCGCGCCCGACGGCCGCTGCAAGACCTTCGACGCCTCCGCCGACGGCTACGCCCGCGGTGAGGGCGCCGGCATCGTGGTGCTCAAGCGGCTCTCCGACGCCGTCGCGGCGGGTGACAACATCATCGCCGTGGTCCGCGGCACGGCCGTCAACCACGACGGCCGCAGCAGCGGCATGACCGTGCCGAACCCGGCCGCCCAGCAGGCGGTGGTCCGCACCGCGCTCGCGCAGTCCGGGCTGGAGCCGGCCGACATCGGCTACGTCGAGGCGCACGGCACCGGCACCTCGCTCGGCGACCCGATCGAGCTGCGCGCGCTGGAGGCGGTGATCGGCCGCCATCACGAGGCCGAACACCCGCTGCTGGTCGGCTCGGTGAAGACCAACATCGGCCACCTGGAGTCGGCGGCCGGCGTGGCCGGCCTGCTCAAGCTGGTGCTCTCGATCCAGCACGGCGAGATCCCGCCGCACCTCAACTTCTCGGTGCCGAACCCGAACGTCGACTGGGACCGGCTGAACATCGAGGTCGCCACCGGCAACCGGCCCTGGCCCGAGGGCGGCAAGCTGCGGGCCGGTGCGGTCAGCAGCTTCGGCGCCAGCGGCACCAACGCCAACGCGGTGATCGCCGAGCCGCCGGCCGCCGCACTCGCGGCCGCCGCGCACAACCGGCGGTGGAACGTGCTGACGCTCTCGGCCCGCAGCGAGGTCTCGCTGCGCGAGCTCGCCACCCGTTATGTCAGGCAGCTGACCGACCAGCCGGACACCCCGCTGGCCGACGCCGCCTACACCACCCAGGTCGGCCGCAGCCGGCTCACCCACGGCCTCGCCGTGGCCGGCGACTCGCTCGACGTCGTGGTCGAGGGCCTGACCGCGTTCACCCGCGGCGAGCGCAGCGACGCGTACGTCACCCAGACCCTCGCCCCGCACCGGCAGCGCAAACTCGCCTGGCTCTTCACCGGCCAGGGCTCGCAGTACCCGGGGATGGCCCGCGGGCTCCGCGACGAACCGGCCTTCCGGGAGGCGTTCGAGGAGGTCACCGCGCTGCTCGACCCGCTGCTGGACCGGCCGATCGCCGAGGTGATCGACCTGCCCGGCGACCAGGACTCGCCACTGCACCTGACCGGCTACACCCAGCCGGCGCTCTTCGCGGTCGAGTACGCGCTGGCCCGGATGTGGCTCTCCTGGGGCGTGCGCCCGGCCGCCGTGATGGGCCACAGCGTCGGCGAGATCGTCGCGGCGACCGTCGCCGGCGCGCTGAGCCTGGCCGACGCCGTCAAGCTGGTCGCGGCCCGCGGCCGGCTGATGCAGGCGCTGCCGCCGGGCGGCGTGATGGCGACCGTGGTCTGCGACGAGGCCCGCGCGCTCGCCGCGATCGCCGACCACCCCGGCACGGTGTCGATCGCCGCCGTCAACGGGCCGGCGGACACCGTCATCTCGGGCACCGCCGAGCACGTCGCCGAGGTCACCGCGAAGCTGGCGGCCGCCGGCGTCAAGAACCGGCTGCTCCAGGTCTCGCACGCGTTCCACTCGCCGCTGATGGCCCCGATGCTGGACGAACTGCGCGCGGTGGCCGCCACCCTGGAGTACAAGCCGGCGCAGATCCCGATCGTCTCCAACGTCACCGGCAAGCTGCTGGCGCCCGGCGAGCTCGGCCCGGACTACTGGGTGCGGCACGCGGCCCAGGCGGTCCGGTTCCAGGACGGCGTGCGCACGCTGCACGAGGACGGCTTCCGGACCTTCCTGGAGCTCGGCCCGCAGCCGGTGCTCTCCGGCCTGGGCGCGCGCGGCATCGACGACCCGAGCTGCAGCTGGACACCGTCGCTGCGACGCGGTCATGAGGACCACCAGCGGGTGATGGCCGCCGTCGGCGCGCTGCACCTGCGCGGCGTGACCGTCGACTGGGCTGCCTTCCACAACGGCGAGCCGATCCGCCGGGTGCCGCTGCCGGCCTACGCCTGGGACGGCGAGCGCTACTGGTTCCCGGAGGCGACGCACCAGCGCGGCGCCCAGACGGCCCTGGTGGCCGGCGAGGCGGTCGAGGGCGTCGGCGAGCGGGTGACCGGCACGCCGGGGACCTACCGGATCGCGCTGGACGACAAGCGGTGGACCCGCGAGGCGCACCAGGTGGGTGAGCGCTCCTTCGTCGCGCTCGGCTCGCTGATCGACGTCGCGCTGCTCGCCGCGACCGACGGTCTCGGCGGGGCCTGGGGCACCGTGCAGCAGGTGGTCGCCGGTGAGCCACTGGCGACGGCCGGCGAACCGCGCCGCCTCCAGCTGACGCTGACCGCCGACGACGACCGGACCGAGGCGCGGTTCGAGTTCCGCAGCACCTCCGCGGCCGAGGAGGCCTCGGCGGCGCCGTGGCGGCTGCACGCCGCCGGTGTGCTGCGCCGGCGCCCCGCGCTGCGCACGGCGGACGCTGTACTGGGCGAGGAGGGCGACTACACCGGGCGCGGGCTCGACTGGCAGAGCGTCGAGCTCTCACCAGCGCTCGCCGAGGTGCTGGTCCGCGCGGCCCGCGGTGAGCGCGGCACGCTGCTGGAGCTGTCCGGCGGCGCCGGGCAGGGCCGGGCCGAGCTGCTGGCGGCCGCGGCCGCCGCGCTGAGCTGGGCGGCCGAGCGGCCGGTCGGCGTCCCCGCCGAGCTCGTCGAGTTCCGCTGTGCCAAGCCGGAGCTGGTCCGCTATCTGCAGGCCGGTCCGGACGGTGTCGACTTCCTGGCCCTGGACCGCAGTTGGCTGGGCCACGCGACCGGCCTGCGGATCGCGCCCGACGAGACGGTCGGCGACACCCGCCAGCCCTGGCGCGACCCGCAGCAACTGCTACTGCGGATGGACTGGCTGCCGATCGAGGAGGCCGAGGAGGCCGCCGCGGCCGCCGAGGTCGACCGGCTGGTCGGCGGCACCGACTTCCTGCTGGTGGCGGACCAGGGCGGCGTCGCCGAGCGGCTCGCCGCCGAACTCGCCGAGCGCGGTGCCACGTACAAGCTCTGGCAGCCGCCGCAGGACGCGTTGCCCGCCGACCCGTCGAACGGCCCGTACGCCGAGCTGCTGGCCGGCGTGCTCGCCGACTGGCGCGAGGGCACCTCGAACCCCGGCCGGGTCGTGCTGCTGACCGGCCTGGACGCGCCGGCCGCCGGGCAGACCGACGCCGCCCGGCTGACCGAGTACCGCGACCGCGCGGAACTGCTCGCGGTCGGCCTGGTGCAGGCGATGATCGGCGAGCCGAGCTGCGCGGACGTCCGGCTCACGCTGCTCACCCGCGGCGCGATGCCGGCGGTGGACGGCCAGCAGGGCCACAGCGCCGTCGCGAACACGCTCTGGGGGATGGGCCGGGTCTTCGCGCTGGAACACCCCGAGCACTGGGGCGGCGCGGTGGACCTGGACCCGGACGCCGACGGTGACTCCCTCACGCTGCTGCTGACCGCGCTGGCCGGCACCGGCAACGAGGACCAGCAGGCGCTGCGCGCCGGTGGCCTGAGGGTGCCGCGGATCGTGCCGAGCCGGCCGGGCGCCGCCGAGCTGCGCCGGGAGGTGGCGGTCCACCCCGACGGCAGCTACCTGATCACCGGCGCCTTCGGCGGCATCGGCCTGACCATCGCCCACTGGCTCGCGCTGCGCGGGGCCGGCCGGCTGGTGCTGCTCGGCCGCACCCCGCTGCCCGACCGGTCCACCTGGCAGGACCTGAGCGCGCTGGGCGAGACCACCCGGGACCGGATCCGGGCCGTCCAGGAGCTGGAGGCGCTCGGCGCCGAGGTCGAGGTGGTCGCCGCCGACGTCGCCGACTTCGGCGCGATCGCCGGGCTGGTCGCCCGGCTCGCCGCGGACCCGCTGCCGCTGCGCGGTGTGGTGCACGCGGCGGGTGTCTCGCTGCCGCAGTTCGTCCGCGACGTCCGGCTGGAGGAGTACGACGCGGTCTGGCGCCCGAAGGTGCTCGGCGGCTGGGCGGTCCACGAGGCCACCCTCGACGTGCCGCTCGACTTCTTCCTCGGCTTCTCCTCGGTCGCGGCGACCTGGGGCTCCCAGCACCTGACCAGCTACTCGGCGGCGAACGCGTTCCTCGACGGGCTGGCCCACCAGCGCCGGGCGCTCGGCCTGCCGGCGCTGACCGTGGCCTGGGGCTCCTGGGAGCTGGCGTCCAGTCTGTTCGGCGACGACGTGGTCGAGTTCCTCACCGCCACCGGCCTGCGGCTGCTCTCCGCGCCGCAGTGCCTGCGGCTGATGAGCGCGCTGCTCGCGGGGGAGGAGACGGACCAGGTGGTCTGTGCGGCGGACTGGTCGATCTACAAGCCGATCATGGAGGCCCGGGCCGAGCGGCCGGTCTTCCGGCTCCTGGAGACCGGCTCCGACCAGGACGACGACGGCCTCGACGCGGCGATCCTGGTGGACCTGACGCAGGCCGCCGGCCACGACGAACAGATCGACCTGCTCCAGGTCTACCTGCGCGAGCAGCTCGCGCAGATCCTGCGGCTGCCGCTGTCCGAGCTGGCCGGCGAATTCCACCTGCTGGAGATGGGGCTGGACTCGCTGATGGTGATGGAGCTGGTCGGACGGTGCCGCAAGGACCTCCGGATTGAGCTCAAGAGCCATGAGTTCTTCGCCACCGATGCCAATGACTGGGCTGAGTTCCTGCTGGGACTTTTCCTAGTACGGCAAGGCGAGGGCAAAGCCTCGTAGCGCTCGGGGCTGGCCGGTAGGGTCCTGGCGACAGGCAACCGGCATTGGCGGGTGCACGGTTCAAAACGGGGGGAATGTGTGAACATTGTTCAGTTCAGCTGCGCGGAGGCGGCCACCCTCTTGTACGAGCCGGACGGGCTGCTGCTCCGAAGCTGTTTCCTGCCGATCGATCAAAATCATTCCCGGCACCTGCTCACATTCCAGCTGGGCTATCTGGGGCCGGGGGAGATCACCGTCGTCATCATGCTCGAAGGCGGTGCGATCGACGCGGGCGACGGCCGGCCCGAGACCTCGACGGTGACCCGGGCCCGGCTCTGGGGCACCGACATCGGCTCCGGCGAACTGGTCACGATGGCACCGCCGAGCCCGAGCGTCTCGCTCAGCTACGCCTCGGTGCCCGACGCCCAGGTGAGCTACCGGTACACGATCCTCGGCACCCGGTGTGCCGGGGACGGTACCCGGGGCGAGATCGTCACCGAGATCAGCGGCCGGGTACCGATGCTGGTCGCGACGACCTCGGCCGACGTCACCCGGCGCCCGCTGCCGGGCAACATGGCGAGCGAGTGCGTGGAGGACCTGCCGGGCTCCTCCGACCAGTACTGCGAGAAGCCCGGCAAGGGGGTCTGACCGGGAGCTGCGACCGACGACCGACAGGAGGCGGGGGCCCACCTCCCCAGGCACCCCGCGCGGAAAAGGCGATGGCGGTGATCTTCGGATCACCGCCATCGCCTTTTCCGCAATGCCCTTGCGGTGGACGCTCATTCGACGCGTTCATGCCGGGCACTTTCGGATGTGCGGTCCGGTTCGGCCGCCGGGGGCCGCAGCCGTTGACAGCCAAATCATCGCTTGTAGTATTCATCAAGTGTGGAGCATGCGCCGCCTCGCGTCGTCGAATCCACGTCAACAGCCAACGATTAGGGTGGTGAGGGCATGACCCAGCTCCACAAGATGTCGCAGGGAACGGAGAAGTACGACGTCGCGATCCTCGGTGCGGGCATCGCCGGCTCGATGCTGGCCACGGTGCTCGCGCGCAACGGGGTCCGCGTCCTCCTGGTGGATGCCGCCAGTCATCCGAGATTCGCGATCGGTGAATCGACGGTGCCACAGACCTCCTCCATCGTCCGGATCATCTCCGAGCGCTACCAGGTGCCGGAGATCGCGCACCTGGCCAGCTTCCAGGGGATCCGGGACAACGTCTCGCGCAGCTGCGGCCTGAAGCAGAACTTCGGCTTCGTCTACCACCGCGAGGGCCAGCGGCAGAACCCCGCCGAGATCAACCAGTTCGTGATCCCGAAGCTGCTGCGCACCGAGACCCACCTGTTCCGCCAGGACACCGACACGTACATGTACAACCTGGCGATCAAGTACGGCGCCGACGGCCGCTCGCCGGTGCGGATCGCGGACATCGACATCACCGAGGACGGCGTCGTCCTGGAGTCGGAGCAGGGCGAGGTCTTCCGGGCCGAGTACATCGTGGACGCCGGCGGGTTCCGCTCCCCGCTCGCCGACAAGCTGAGCCTGCGCGAGAACCCGAGCCGCGCGCGCACCCACACCCGCACGCTCTTCACCCACATGACCGGCGTGCGCCCGTTCGACCAGACGCCCGCGGCGGCCGGCCACAACCAGCCCAGCCCGTGGCACAACGGCACGCTGCACCACGTCTTCGACGGCGGCTGGATGTGGGTGATCCCGTTCGACAACCACGCCAAGTCCTTCAACCCGCTGGTCAGCGTCGGCCTGACGCTGGACCCGCGGATGCACCCGAAGGACGACTCCGTCTCGCCGCAGCAGGAGTTCGACAACTTCCTGGAGCGGTTCCCGGAGCTCAAGCCGCAGTTCAAGGACGCCAAGCCGGTCCGGCCGTGGACCTCCACCGGCCGCCTGCAGTACTCGTCCAAGCAGCTGGTCGGCGACCGCTTCTGCCTCACCTCGCACGCGGCCGGCTTCATCGACGCGCTCTACTCGCGCGGCCTGAACAACTCCTTCGAGGTGGTCAACGCGCTGGCCTGGCGCCTGATCGCGGCGGCCCGCTCGGGCGACTGGTCGATGGAGAACTTCCAGTTCGTCGAGGACCTCCAGCAGGGCCTCTACGACTACCACGACGACATCGTCTTCAGCTCGTTCGTGGGCTTCCGCGACTACGACCTGTGGAACGCGGTCTACCGGGTCTGGGGCATCGGCAGCATCCTGGGGGCGATGCGGCTGGAGAACGCCTACTTCGCGTTCCTGCGCAACCGGGACGACAACGTCTTCCGGGACCTGGAGAAGAACGACAACCCCGGCAACCCGTGCCCGATCAGCGACGGTTACCTCAACCTCACCGCGAACACCCGGGACCTGTGCGTCCAGGTCGAGGCGGGCACGCTCAGCGCCGCCGCCGCGACCAACCGGATCGTCGCGATGCTCCAGCAGGCCGACTACTCGCCGCCGTCCTTCGGGCTGACCGACCCGAACGAGAAGTTCTTCCACGCGACGCCGCCGAAGATGATGCGGGCCGGCAAGTGGTCGCACACCGATGCGCAGCCCGAGGTCGGCGCGATGGTCCGCGGTGCGCTCGGCGGCTTCGTCAAGCACCGGCTGCACAGCATCAAGGGCTGAGACACGGACGGGACATGACGATGCATCAGACAGAACCGCTGTCGCCGGTGGACACCCCGTTCGCGGACCCGGCGGAGAAGTACGACGTCGCGGTCCTGGGCAGCCACCTCGCGTCCTGCCTGCTCGCCGCGATCCTGGCCAGGCACGGCGTCCGGGTGCTGCTGCTCGACGCGGCGGACGGGCCCGAGCAGGTGGCCGGCGAGACCACCGTGCCCTACACGGCCGAGGTGTTCTTCACGCTGGCCCGCCGGTTCGACCTGCCGGAGCTCGCGGCCTTCGGCCTCACCAGCGAGCTGCCGGAGAAACTGCGCCGCACCAGCGGCGTCAAGCGCAGCCTCGGCTTCCTGTACCACCAGCCGGGCCGGGAGCAGAGCCCGCGCAACGCGCTGCAGTTCAACGTGCCGGGCGAGCACTCCGAGTGGCACCCGTACCGCCCGGACGTGGACGAGTTCACCCGGGAGCTCGCGGTGGAGCGCGGCGCCAAGGTGGTCCGCTACCGGCCCACCGTGGCGGAGGTCGAACTCGGCGAGGCCGGCGCGACCGTCCGGCTCTCGGACGGCACCGCGTACCGGGCCCGCTACGTGGTGGACTCGCTCGGCCCGAACTCGCCGCTGCTGCGCCGGGTCGGCGAGGCCGCCGAGGGCGCAGGGCTGCGCCACCGCTCCCGGGTGATCGCCACCCACCTGCGCGGCGTCACCCCGTTCGAGGACTGCGTCGACCAGAGCAGCTACCCGAGCGCGACGCCGTGGTCCTGGGGCACGATCAGCCACCTGTTCCCGGGCGGCTGGCTCCAGGTCGCGCACTTCGACAACCACGAGGGCGCCGGCAACCCGCTCTGCGGGGTGGCGCTGAGCGTCGATGCCGACCGGTTCCCCGACCTGCCGGCCGACCCCGAGCTCGCGTTCCGCGCGGTGGTGGAGCGGTTCCCGAGCCTGAAGCGCTGCTTCGCCCGGGCGATCGCGGCCAAGCCCTGGTCCAGCGAGAAGGTCTGGCAGTTCACCGCCGCCGAGACGGTGCTGCCGCGGGCGTTCCTGCTGGAGCGCAGCTCGGGCCGCAACGACCTCTTCCTCTCCCGGGACGTCACGGTCGCGGCCGAGGTGGTGAACGCGCTGGCTCCGGCGCTGATCCGGGCGGCCAGGACCGACGACTGGTCGGTGCGGCGGTTCGAGCCCGTCGCGCGGCTCCAGACGGAGCTGGCGGCGCTCAACGACCGGTTCTTCGTGGCGGCGCGGACGGCCACGAACGACTTCCACCTCTTCAACGCGCTCTCCCGGGTCTGGCTGCTCTGGTCGATCGTGGCCGCGCTGATGCTCAAGTCCGTGCGGAACGACAGCCTGCGCAGCGGGGACTGGAGCGGCGTCAACCGGCTCGACGACGGCCCGTACTGGTTCAAGCTGCCGGCCGGGCTGCCGGAACTGCTCGACGAGACCTTCGAGCTGATCGGGCAGGTCGACCAGGACGTGCTGCTGCCGCGAACGGCGGCGGACCGGATCTTCGCGCTGCTGGACCGGGGCGCGTTCGTGCCACCGCTCTACAAGTTCGCCGATCCGGACGACCGGTACTACCACTTCACCGCCGCCAAGCGCCTGCGGATGCTGGCCTGGAGCAAGACGGCGGCGCCGCCGGAGTTCCGCAAGATGTTCACCAGGGAGAACCTGACCAGCATCAAGCCCTCGGCGGTCGAGGCGGCCCGCAGGACCGCCGGCTGAGCCACCGCTGAGCCATCGCTGGGTCACCGCCGATCGAGCCCCGGCCGCCCGTCGGCCACTGCCCGCGGCCCGGACGCAACCCGTCCGGCCCCGGGTCGTGGCCGGCGGCTCCGCGGCACCGGGGTCCTTCGTAGGACTGGAGGTCGTGCGCCATGTCAGCTGACATCGAGAGATCCGACGGGCCGGCCGAGGAGGGCGCCGCCGCGCGGATCCGGGTGGTCAGAGGCGTCCTCACCGACGACGAACTCGCCGCACTGGTCGTCGTGCTGGGCCTGGTCACCGCCCGTCCCGCCTGCTGCGCCGAACCGGAGAGCCCACACTGGAGCAGACTGGAGCGACTCCCGTACTACCGCTCGCCGGTCAGTTGGCGGTCCGCCGCCTGACGGCCGCTCCGTTCGCAGCCGCCCGCCCGCCGTCGACCCGACGCACACCGTCCGGTCGGCGGCCGGGCTGTGGGTGAGCGGGGGGTGGACTACGGGTGGAGGCGCCGCTGACCCGGCAGCACCGGCGCGGTAGCATACGGGCACGGTCGCATACGTACACGGCCGAGGGAGGTTGGGGCCTGGTGGACGCCGAGGAAGGCGCGGAAGGCACCGCGTGGCGCAAGCGGACCGGCCGGCGGGTCGGCCCGACGGTGAGCGACCACGTGATCCTGCAAGCGGCTCGCCAGGAGTTCGCCGCCCAGGGCTTCGGGGGCACCACGACCCGGGCGATCGCGAAGGCCGCTGACGTCGACGTGGCGCTGATCCACCACTTCTACCTGACCAAGGCGGGTGTCTTCGCCGCCGTCATCCAGGACGCCTTCGCGGTGCCCGACCTGCTCCCGATCGTGCTGGAGGGTGCGGCGGACCGCACCGGTGAGCGGCTGGTCCGGGCGTTCGTCACGCACTGGGCGAAGCCCGAGGTCCGGCCGCAGGTCACCGCCGTGCTGCGGTCGGTCAGCGCGTCCGACGGCGCGGCCAACGCGCTGCGCGGCTTCCTCGCCGAGGAGACGCTGCTGCCGGTGACCACCGCGCTCGGCCGCAAGCGGCCCGAGCTGCGTGCGGCGCTGGTCGGCACCCAGCTGATCGGGCTGGCCCTGATGCGCGACGTGGTCGGCTCGCAGAGCCTCTCCACGCTCCGCAGCGAGCAGCTGGTCTTCAGCGTCGCCGACGTCTGCCAGCGCTACCTGCTCGGCCGGCTCTGACGGCTCTGCGCTCCGGCTCCCGTCACCGCCAGGCACGCCTGCCGACGCCGAACCGCCCCTGACGACAGAGTCGTCAGGGGCGGTTCGGCTGTCGCCTGCGTCGCTCCCGGATTCATCAACGGACGAAGTCATCAGCTGACGAGGGGCAAGGCCGCGGCGCCCGGCGGGCGACCGCTCAGCGGCTGCGGGATCCGACCGTCTCGGCGGCCAGTGGCTCCATGAGGTAGCGCTGCACCGTCCGGCCGATGATCCGGGAGAGCTCCTGCTGCTCGGCGTCGGCGATCGCCGGCGCCGCCACCAGGTAGCGGGTCATCGCCAGCGACATCATCTGGGAGGCGACCAGGTCCGCGCGCAGCTCGTGGTGGTCCGGACTGACCTCCTCGGTCACCGAGCGCAGGATCGCGGAGACGAACTGGTCCTGCACCATCTCGGCGACCTCGACGCTGGTCAGCAGCGCGGAGAGGCGGGCCAGCGAGTTCGCGGAGGTGCTGGGCGCCTCCCAGACCTCGATCAGCGCGCCGACCAGCCGCTGCCCGACCGTGCTCGTCGGGCCGGCCAGCACCCGCCGGACCACCGCCTGCGGATCGACCGGCGCCGAGACGGCCGCGATCAGCAGGTTCTCCTTGGATCCGAAGTAGTGCCGGATCAGGCTCGGGTCCACGGTGGCCTCGCGCGCGATGCTGCGCAGGCTGACGCTGTTGTAGCCGTGCTCGGTGATCGCGCGCTGGGCAGACTCCATGAGCAGCTGCCGGGTCGGCGAAGTGGCGATCACGTCGCCGCCCTCGTGCTTGGAAGTGTCGTTCTGTCCCATGTGACCTCGGCTCGGTCGTTTCCCGTCCCCGGAGTTGGGCATCGTTCATCCCCGTCCGTAGAGCTGATCGGGGGATGAGGTCAATGCCTGATGAAATAGTAGCCGACAGCCGGGCCTCGCAACGTGAGGTTGGTTCAATATTTCAAATATTCCCGGTTAGATAAAAGATCACCACAGCTATCCGGATACGTCCGTTCCGGCGATGCCCTGCGTTACTCTCCGATGGCGGACGGTGACCACCCCGATTAGCGTTGGGACTCATGTCCGTACGAATCTCCGCGCGAAACCCCGCCGCCCCCGCCGACCAGGTCCCGGCCGCCGCCGGGCCGTCCCACAAGCTCGCCGCGACCGCCGCGGCGAGCGCCGCCGCCGCGATGCTTCTCGGCCTCGTCGCCGCCACGCCCGCCCGGGCCGCCACCGTGCACCTGGTGCGGCCGGGCGAGTCGATCCAGCAGGCCGTCGACCGGGCGGCCCCCGGCGACACGATCATGATCGCCCCCGGCACGTACCACGGCAGCGTCCAGATCGCCGTGCCGGGCCTGACCCTGCGCGGCACCGGCCGGCAGACCGTGATCACCCGTCAGGCCGATGCCGGCGTGAATAGTTCCACTGGCACCGCGGCCGGGTGCGCCGCGGCCGGTCACGGCATCTGCGTCACCGGGACGGCCGGCAACCGGCTCGCCGGGGTGCGGATCGAGTCGCTCACCGTCTCCGGCTTCCCGCACAACGGGATCTCGGCCTCGGAAACCGACCGGCTGACCGTCCGTGAGGTGCTCGCCGAGCAGAACGGCGAGGAGGGGATCAGCCAGGAGAAGTCGATCCGCGGCCGCTTCGAGCACAACGATTCCCGGCACAACGGCGAGGCCGGCCTCTTCCTCGCCAACATCGCCGACGGCAAGGGCGGCGCGATCGACACCGAGGGCACGCTGATCACCGGCAACCGCCTGACCGACAACCGGATGGGCCTGGTGATCCGCCGGCTGCGCGACCTGACGGCCGAGCACAACACGATCGGCGGCAACTGCGCCGGCGTCTTCGTGGTGGGCGACGACGGCCGCCCCCGGGCCGGCGACCTGGCGGTCCGCTTCAACCAGGTGACGGCGAACAACGCGTACTGCCCCGCCACCGACAAGCTGCCGTTCCTGCAGGGCGTCGGGATCGTGCTGACCGGCGTCGAGCAGACCCGGGTGACGCACAACCGGGTGACCGGCAACACCGGCACGTCGCCGATGTCCGGCGGCATCGTGCTGTTCCGCAGCTTCGTCGGCGGACCGAGCACGGAGAACACCATCAGCGACAACACGGTGACCCGCAACGGGCCCGCGGACCTCGCGGACCGCGACACCGGGAGCAACACCTTCGCCGGCAACCACTGCGGGCTCTCCGAGCCGGCAGGCCGGTGCTGACCACCAGCCTTGACGTCCCAGACTCGACCCGAGGAGCGCTGGATGACCACCGTTCAGACCGAAAACCAGCTCGGCGATCCGCCGGATGGTCCACAGGCGGCCATCCGGCTGCGTGAAGTCGTCTTCGGTGCCGCCTGCGCCGCCGCCGTCCGGGCGGCGGCGCGGCTGCGCATCGCCGACGTGCTCGGCGAGACGCCCACCGGGCTCGACGAGCTGGCCGACCTGCTCGGCACCGAGCAGCAGCCGCTCAGCCGGCTGCTGCGCGCGCTGTCCTGCTACGGCATCTTCGCCGAGACCCCGGATGGCCGGTACGCGCACACCGCGATGTCCCGGCTGCTGCGCGAGGACGCGCCCGGCAGCCTGCGGTACATCGCGCTCTGGTGCACCGAGCCGTGGACCTGGGAGGCCTGGCCGCGCCTCGACGACGCCGTCCGCTCCGGCAAGCACGTCTTCGCCGACCTCTACGGCAAGGACTTCTTCACCTACCTGCACGCCGACGCGGGGGATTCCGCCCGGGTCTTCGACCAGGCGATGACCCATTCGAGCCGTCAGTCGGCCGAGGACATCGCCGAGTTCCTCGACCTCACCGGGATCGACTCGGTGGCGGACATCGGCGGTGGCCAGGGGCACGTGCTGGCCAGCCTGCTGGAGAAGCACCCGGCGCTGACCGGCGTGCTGCTGGACCTGCCCAAGGTGGTCGCCAACGCCGACCCCCGGCTGCGCGAGGGCGGCGCGTTCGCCGACCGGGTCACGCTGGTGCCGGGCGACTGCCGGGAGGCGATCCCGGTGCGGGCCGATATGTACATCATCAAGAACATCCTGGAGTGGGACGACGAGAGCACCCGTCGCACGCTCTCCAACGTGGTCGCCGCGGCCCGCCCCGGTGCCCGGGTGCTGGTGATCGAGAACCTGGTGGACGACAGCCCGTCGATGCGCTTCACCACCGCGATGGACCTGCTGCTGCTGCTCAACGTCGGCGGCGCGAAGCACTCCAAGGACAGCCTGACCGGCCTGATGGCCGAGGCGGGTCTGACCCTGACCGGCGTCGAGTCGGTCAACTCCTACCTGCACGCCTTCGACAGCACGGTCAAGCCGGTCGCCGGCTGACCGCCGAGCGGCCAGGGACCAGCGCAAAGGAGGAGCGGGGCCGCCACCACGGCCCCGCTCCTCCTTTGCGCTGGTCCTCTGGCCGGCCCTAGTCGCGCTGCCAGCGGTAGAACTCGCGCGCCATCGCGTCCTTGGGCTCGCGCCAGGTCGCCGGGTCGTAGGCCTGCACGAAGGCCGCGAGCCGGTCGCTGATGTCGCGGAACTGCGGGTGGTCCTTCATCTTGGCAACCTCGGGGCCGGGCGGCCGCTCGGCCTCGATCAGGTGCAGGTAGAGGTCGCCGAACTGGAACAGGCTGCGGCCGGTCACCCCGATCAGGCCGGGCAGTTCGCCGCGGTCGGAGTCGGCGAAGGTCTCGGCGATCAGCGGCGCCGCGTCCGGCTTCATCCGGGCGACGATCAGCGAACGGTGCATGGGGACTCCCTTCAGCGGGACAGCCCGCGCTCGTGCGCGTGCTGCTCGACCTTGTCGCGGATCAGTGCCATCTGGATCTTGGAGTTGCGGTTGATGTGCTCGGTCATCCCGGCGTCGTCGACCGGCGCGGTGGGCTTCATCGCGAAGTCCTGCACCCAGCGCATCTCGGTGCCGTCCTCGACCTCGCGGTACTCCCAGCGGATCTCCATCCGCTCGAACGGCCCGGTCTCCACCCGGCGGGCGAGGACGGTGTGGGTGCGGCGGTCCGGCTCGCGCTCGGAGACCCAGCTCCACACCCGCCCCTCCTCGTCCGGGTGCATGGTCAGGCGGAACGTGGTCTTCTCGCCCTGCCGGTCCAGCACCTCGACGCTGGCGTACTCGCTGAAGAGCTGCGGCCAGTTCTCCAGGTCGTTGGTCAGGTCCCAGGTGAGGTCGATCGGCGCGGCGATCAGGATGCTGTTCTCGGTGTGTCCGGCCATCTCAGGCTCCCGTGTTGAGTTGGGCGTTGACCAGGGTGAGGAACTCGGCCGGCGTCTTGCAGTGCTCCGGCTCGTTGTCGATCGAGTGGCCGTAGCGGTTCTCCAGCTCCGAGACGATGCCGAGCAGGCCCAGCGAGTCGAGGCCGTACTGCTCGAACGGGTCGTCGGGTGCGTCCTCCAGCTGCTGCGGCAGGACCGCCAGGCCGGCGCGCGACTTCATCAGCATGGCGAGCTCTTCGAGGGTCACAGGACCGTTCATCTGCGGGTCTCCTTGGAGGGGGTGGGTGGTCATCACAGCCGGTCCTCGCCGGCGCGGCGGAGCACCAGCGCCGAGTTGCAGCCCATCAGGCCGCGGCTCAGCACCAGCGCGGTGCGCAGCGGGACCTTGCGGGCCTGGCCGGTGACCAGGTCCAGGTCGTGGCGGACTTCGGAGATGTTCGGCGTGGGCGGCACCACACCGTGCTCCAGCGCGAGCATCGCGATCGCGACGTCCAGCGCCGAGGCGGCGGAGTAGGCGCGGCCGAAGCCGGTCTTCGGCGCGGTGACCGGCACGGTCGCGGCCCGCCGGCCGAGCGCGTCGGAGAGCGCGAGCACCTCGGCCCGGTCCGCCGCCGGCACGCCGAGCGCGTCCGCGAGGACCACGTCCACCTCGTCCGGCGGGCAGTCGGCCTCGGCCAGCGCGCCCTGGATCGCCCGGGCCAGGCCGTGCCGGGAGTTCTCCCAGCCGGCCGTCCCGGTGAAGGTCGAGCAGTGGCCGGCGACCACCGCCCGGACCAGCGCGCCGCGCCGGCGCGCCGCCGCCTCCTCCTCGACCACGAACATCGCGCCGCCCTCGGCCGGCACGAAGCCGCAGGCGTCCTCGGTGAACGGCAGGTAGGCCCGGCGCGGGTCGGTGGCCAGGCTGAGCTCCGGGTAGCCGAGCTGGCAGACCACCGAGTACGGCGCCAGCGGCGCCTCGGTCGCGCCGGCGATCACCACGTCGGTGCCGCGCCGGATCGTCCGGCAGGCCTGGCCGAAGACGTCGAGCCCACCGGCCTCGTCGTTCGCGAGCACTCCGCACGGCCCGCGGAACCCGCCGCGGATCGAGATCTGGCCGGTGCTGGCGGCGTAGAACCAGGCGATCGACTGGTACGGCCCGACGAAGTGCGGCCCCCGGCCCCAGAGTTGCTGGAGCTCGCCCTGGCCGAACTCGCCGCCGCCGGAGCCCGCCGCGGTCACCACGCCGACGCCGAACCGGTCCTGCTGCTCGGCGTTCAGGTGCGCGTCGGCCAGCGCGAGTTCGGCGGCGGCCATGGCGAAGTGGGTGAACCGGTCGGTCTGCACCAGGAACCGGTCCTCGATCACGTCGCCGGCCTCGAAGCCGTGCACCTCGCCGGCCACCTTCAGCGGCAGGTGGGTGCAGCCGTCCCGGGTGACCGGGCCGAGCACGCTCTGGCCCTGGTGCACGGCCTTCCAGAACCGCCCGGTGCCGACCCCGTTCGGGGCGACCACGCCCAGACCGGTCACCACCGGTTGGCGGCCCGTGCGTTCGGTCTTGCGACGGCTCATCCCGATCTCCCGTCAGCGCTGGCGAGGACGACCGCGGACTGGAAGCCGCCGAAGCCGCTGCCTACCGAGAGCACGGTGCGCAGCGCGGCCGCGGCGCGCGCGGTGCGCGGCACGTAGTCCAGGTCGCACTCCGGGTCCGGGGTCTGGTAGTTCGCGGTCGGCGGCACCACCTTGTTGGCGAGCGCGAGCGCGCAGGCCGCCAGCTCGATCGCGCCGATCGCGCCCAGCGAGTGGCCGACCATCGACTTGATCGAGCTCATCGGGACGGCGTACGCGTGGGCGCCGAGCGAGCGCTTGACGGCCGCGGTCTCGTGCCGGTCGTTCTGCTTGGTGCCCGAGCCGTGCGCGTTCACGTAGTCCACGTCGGTCGGGTTGAGCCGGGCCTGGGCGAGCGCCCGGTCGATCGCCTCGGACATCTCGCGGCCCTCGGTGGTCAGCCCGGTCATGTGGTAGGCGTTGCCGAAGGTCGCGAAACCGCGGATCTCGCAGTAGATCCGGGCGCCGCGGGCCCTGGCGTGCTCCAGCTCCTCCAGCACCAGCACGGCGGCGCCCTCGCCGAGCACGAAGCCGTCCCGCTCCGCGTCGAACGGCCGGGAGGCGTGCTCCGGGTCGTCGTTGCGGGTCGAGGTGGCCTTGATCGCGTCGAAGCAGGCGACCGTGATCGGTGAGATCGGCGAGTCGGCCGCGCCGGCCACGATCACGTCGGCCCGGCCCTCCTCGATCAGGTGGAAGGCGTGCCCGACCGCGTCCAGGCCCGAGGTGCAGCCGGTCGAGACGGTCTGCACCGGGCCCTGCGCACCGACCTGCTCGGCCACCTCGGAGGCCAGCGCGCTCGGCGAGAACGCCCGGTGCAGGTGCGGCCGGGCGGCCTGCGGATCGACGTCCCAGCGGGAGCCGCCGGCGCTGACCGCCACGTAGTCGTGCTCCAGCCGGGTGGTCCCGCCAACCGCGGAGCCGAGCGAGACGCCGACCCGCCAGGGGTCCAGCGCGGCCAGGTCGAGCCCGCAGTCGCGGACCGCCTCGCCCGCCGCGGCGAGCGCGAACTGCACGTAGCGGTCCGCGCGTTCGGTCTGCTCCGGGGCCAGCCCGCAGGCCAGCGCGTCGAAGTCGCACTCGGCGGCGATCCGGGAGCGGAAGCCCGCGGGGTCGAAGAGGGTGATACCGCGGGTGGCGGTGCGGCCGGCGGTCAGCATGTCCCAGAACGCCGGTACGCCTATCCCACCGGGTGCCACCACACCCAGCCCGGTGACGGCGACCCGGCGCATCATGCGGGCGCCCCGGTCTGGGTCTCCTCGGTGTCCACGTGGCCCAGCTCGGGGCGTGGCGCCAGCGGTCCGAGGTGGAAGACCATCCGGGCCTCCTGGCTGCCCACGTTGCGGAACCGGTGGCGCATCTCGCGCGGGATCATCAGCCCGTGGTCGGGCCGCAGCGCGTGGGTCACCCCGTCCAGGTCCACCTCCAGGTCGCCGCTGACGACGAAGACGAACTCCTCGGAGTACGGGTGGTAGTGCTCGCCGATCCGGTCGCCGGGCTGGATGATGGCGACCCCCATGAAGCCGCTGGTGGCCCCCACGGACGTCGGGGTGAGCATGGCGCGCAGGTCGCCGCCACGCCTGCGGTTGGGCGTGGTCTCGTCGAGGGGCACGATGCGTACGGACTGGGTGGTCATGGCTCGCTCTTTCTGCGGTGGCTTGCTGTGGTGGCTTGCTGCGGTGCGGCAGGGGACGGGTGCGGCGGGGGGAGGGCGGGCGGCGGGTGCGCCGGCCGGCCTCAGCCGGCCGGGGCGTGCCGGTCGGTGACGAGTTCCATCGCGCAGCTCTCCAGGAACCGGGCGATCTCGGACTCGGTCGCGAGCTGGAAGTCCTCGCCGAGGCGCAGGAACTGGCGCAGCGCCCAGGACTCCTGGCCCGGCCCGAAGCCGGCCGCCGCCGACGGCGCCGCGTGGTACGGCACCCGCAGGTCCACCAGGCGGACCAGCAGGCCCTCGCGCAGGAACATCGTGCTGCCGGCCAGCGGGTGCCCCGGGTCGCCGGCGGCGCGGGCGTCCTGCTCGGCGAGCAGGATCGCCACCGCCTCGCCGCAGCCCGGCCGCACCGGGTACTCGAAGGCGTGCCGGGTGGTGCCGGTCGTCTCGCCGGGCACGTGCTGCACTGCGGGCAGCGCCGCGCGGGCGAAGAACGCCCGCGCCGAGCGCGGGTCGGTCAGGTCGCGGGCCTCCTCCAGGTACGGGTTGACGGCCTCCTCGACCGCCCGCACCTCCGGCTGCTGCGCGACGTGCCGCAGTGCGTTGCCCAGGTCGCCACGCACCTCGACGGCCCGCACCACCCGGTTGCCGCGCATGAAGAGCGAGGTGCGCAGCAGGCGGGTGGTCCCGTCCACCTGCGCCTCGGGCGAGCGGTAGTCGGCCAGGATCCCGGCCACGGTCGACTCGCTGCCCGGCTCCACGGTGAACGTGATCGCGTGGTGCACGACGCCGCCGAATGCCAGCGGCGGGCTCGGCACCGGGTCGGTGGCCTCGGCCGGCCGCGAGGGCGCGGCCCGCTTCGACGGCTCGCCGCGGGTCGGGTCCGGTGTCTCGCGGGCGATCACGAAACGCAGCGAGTGGGTGTCGCTGACGCAGTCGTGCAGCGGCTCCACCATCTTGCGGTGGGCCGCGCTGTCCACCCAGGCCAGGAACGGCTCGGCGCTCTCCCACTCGCTGGTGATCAGCCACTGGGACGCGTTGCCGAGCGACTGGCAGAGCTGGTCACTGATGTGTCCTGGCACGCCGGCCACCTGGTGGCGGATCCGCTCGTAGGCGGCGAGGAAGTTCTGCTCGTGGCCGTCGTGGACGTCCAGCAGCAGGACGACGCGCAGCCGGGCCGGCTCGGTGGGGCGCATCGGGTGTCGTTCGGGTGCTTTCTCGGACGAGATCGTCACGGTGCTGGGTCCTCTCACAGCTGGCGCTTTCCCCCTGGTCGCATGCGATCGATGGTTACGCGCCGCAACGGCGCGCGCACGGCGCATGAGTCAGCCGGGTGAACCTCGCCCCAGAGGGCCGCTCTGCCGACGCTGGACGGGAATGAAGCTGAACCGGCGGCGGACCCGGCCCGCGGGTCACCGTGACCTGGAGAGTGCCGATGTCCCCGAAAGTCGACGACCACGTGCCCGTCCTGATCACCGGCGGCTCGCTGGTCGGGCTGTCCACCTCGCTCTTCCTCGGCCGCCTCGGCGTGCGGCACCTGCTGGTGGAGCGGCACGCGGCCACCTCGCACCACCCGCGCGGGCGCGGCAACAACGTGCGCACCATGGAGCTCTACCGCACCGCCGGAGTCGAGCAGGCGATCCGCGAGGCCGCCTCGGTGCTCGCCGACAACCACGGCATCCTGCAGGCCGGCTCGCTGACCGGGGACGACCAGGAGTGGCTGTTCCGGCAGATCGACCCGGGCGGCGCGCTGAACCGGCTCAGTCCGTCCGGCTGGTGCCTGTGCAGCCAGAACGACCTGGAGCCGGTGCTGCTGGGACAGGCCCGCGAGCTCGGCGGTGAGCTGCGGTTCGGCACCGAGCTGGTCTCCTTCGAACAGGACCCCGAGGGCGTCACCGCGATCCTGCGCGAGCGCGACGGCGGGCGGATCCGCACCGTGCGCGCCGACTACCTGGTCGCCGCCGACGGGCCGCGCAGCCCCGTGCGGGAGAGCCTGGGGATCGGCCGCAGCGGGCAGGGCGACCTGTTCCACAACGTCAGTATCACGTTCCGCGCGGACGAGCTGGCCGCGGTCGTCGGCGACCGCCGGTTCATCGTCTGCTACCTGACGAATCCGCAGGGCGGCGGCGCGCTGCTGCCGGTGGACAACGAGCGGGAGTGGGTCTTCCACGCGCCGTGGCACCCCGACCGCGGCGAGACGCTGGAGGACTTCACCGACGAGCGGTGCGCCGAGCTGATCCGGGCCGCGACCGGGGTGCCCGGCCTCGCGGTCGAGGTCACCGGCAAGGCGCCCTGGCACGCGGCCGAGCGGGTCGCCGAGCGGTACGGCCACGGCCGGGTCTTCCTGGCCGGCGATTCGGCGCACGAGATGTCCCCGACCGGCGCGTTCGGTTCGAACACCGGCATCCAGGACGCGCACAACCTGGCCTGGAAGCTCGCCGCGGTGCTGCGCGGCTGGGCCGGGCCCGCACTGCTGGAGACGTACGACGCCGAGCGCCGCCCGGTCGCGCTGGCCACCAGCGCGCGGGCCTCGGCGCGCTCCGCCGAGCACCGGCACCCCGGCTACGACGTCAGCCCGGGTGCCGGGCGGCAGGCGGGGATGCTGGCCGTGGTGCTCGGCTACCGGTACGCGTCCAGCGCCGTGCCCGGGGCGGCGGCCGGCGCCGGCGCGGACGTGCTGCCGATGGACTTCCGGCCGGTCGCCGTGCCGGGCGGCCGGGCACCGCACCTGTGGCTGAACCGCTCGGGGCGGCGGCTCTCCACGCTGGACCTCTACGAGGAGACGCCGGTGCTGCTCAGCGGGCCCGAGGACGGTGCCTGGCACGCGGCCGGCGAGCAGGTGGCCAAGCGGCTCGGCGTGCCGCTCAGCTGCCTGCGGGTCGGCGACGGCGCGGAGCACGACCTGGCGCCCGAGCCCGGCGCGGACTGGGCCGGCCTGCACGGCGTCGGCGCGGACGGCGCGGTGCTCGTGCGCCCCGACGGCTTCGTCGCGTGGCGCTCCGAGGGAGCGGGCGAGGCGTCGGAGCCGGTGCTGGCGGACGTGCTGGGCCGGATGCTCAGCCGCCCCTGAGCGCTTGAGCGGCTGAGCATCCGGCGTTCTCCCGGCCGCTACCGGGTCACGGCAGGACCTGGTAGCGGCCGGCCATGCCGCCCATCATGTGCCGCACGACGTGGCAGTGGTAGATCCAGTTGCCCGGATTGTCCTCGGTGTACTCGATGGTCAGCGTGGAGGCGGGCCCGATCAGCTCGGAGTCGACCGAGTCGCCGCCGGACCGGCTGCGCCAGCGGTGCCCGTGCAGGTGGAAGACGTGGAACTCGCTGCCCAGCGCGGCGACCCGCCAGCGCACCCGGTCACCGACCCTGGCGGTGAAGGTCGGGGCGTTGTCCAGGAAGGCACCGCCGTTCACCAGGTTCAGGCTCATCCCCACGGACGGCACGTCCGACCTGTTGACGTCGTGCAGCACGACGACGAACTCACGGTCCACAGCCGGCGTTTCCCGGTCGTTGATCGCGAGCACGCCGACCATCCCGAGCTGCGCGCCGATCTCCATCGTGGGCATCGGTGCCATGCCGTCCGATGCGTCGGCGTCCTTCGGCTTCGGGCCGGGGGCGGCGATCGTCTGCGGCACCGAGTGGTCGTGGTAGGGCCAGGTGCCGGCCGAGGAGGGCGTGCACTGCCAGGTGTACGTGTAGCTGTCGCCGTACGCCACGGCCGTGCCCGGCGTGTTCGGGGCGTCGGCGAGCCAGCCGCCGTCGTTCTCCGGGGTGTAGCGCACGCCGTGCGGGTGCATGCTGTGCGGCCACTTGTAGTGCTGGTCGTTGTTGCGGAAGTGCACCCGGATCTGGTCGCCGACCTCGGCGCGCAGCACCGGTCCGGGGATCCCGCTGTTCGCGCCGATCCCGTCCGGGGCCGGGTCGGCGTCCAGCGGCTGCCCCCAGTTCGGGGTGTAGGCGCGGAAGCCGACGGCCCAGAAGGTGGTCTGCGCGCTGGTGAACTTCTGGCCGGACATCGCGTCGTAGCCGTTCGGCGCGGCGTTGTGCTCGAACGCGTCGGCCTGCACCCAGTACTCGCGCACCCGGCCGGTGGGCCGGAACGTGTCCGCCGCGAACGCGTCCTCCCGGCGCGGCGCCGGCCGGTGGCTGGTGGGCGTGGTGGGGGCAGTGGGGGCGGTGGGCACGGCCGCGCGGGCGGGCGTGCTCAGCGCGGCCAGCGCGCCACCGCCGAGCAGCGTGCGGACCACGGCTCGCCGGCGGGTGCGGCGGGCCGGTGCCCGGTCGGGTGCGTCGTCAGCCTCGTGGGGCTGGTAGGCCTGAGCGGCCAGGATGGTCTCGTCGGCCTGATCGGCCTGGTCAGCCGGCATCGGGTCCCTTTCCGGGAGAGAGGGCCGGCCTGACGGCCCCTCAGTGGCCGTCGGCCCGCACCGTCCAGCGCGTCTCGCGACCCTAGGCACCCGTGGTGGGCGATTCCCGGCAACCGCCCGGGGACTGTCGCCCGTGCGGCGCAGCCGGTTGCTCCGGTTCAGCGGCGCGGTCGCCAACCCGGGTGAGCAGTCCGGGTGAGCGGCCCGGGGCGAGTCGGAACCCTCAGTCCGACCCGCCCCAGCCATCAACATGATCCAATATAAATCAACAATAGTCAACATCCCCCCGGGTCTCGGGGTGATCGAGCGCTGGTCCGCGCGCCGGGGCGCCGGGGCCCGTTCAACCGGAGCCGCATCGTCCGTGTTCTCACCCTGGCGTCATCTTTGACGGTACGTCATCATGAACTGCCGCCGCGCACCGCGGTGATCAACTACGGGTACAGCGCTGCCCGTTCGAGGAACCGTGCAACCGGCCCACCCGTGTGCTCCGCACCGGAACGGCCGTCCCCGACCCCCATGCAATGCACGGAAGGACCCCCCACCGCATGCCTCGCATCAACGGTGCATCAGCTCTCACCTCTCGCTCCGCCAAGACCGCCGCGGCTGCCTCGGTCGCCGCGTTCGCCCTGATCGGCGGCGTCTTCGCGGGCAGTGGGCTCGCCCAGGCGCAGACCGTCGCGCCGACGGCCTCGCACGCCTACCGGCACGGCCTGGTGCCGATGCTCGACCCGGCGACCGGCCGCGCCGTCAACACGCCGGCCGTCAACGGCGCCCCGTCTGCGGCCGACCTGGCCTATGGCGGCGCCATCGACGGCATCGGCGTCACCACCGGTGCGCCGAAGGTCTACGTGATCTACTGGGGCTCCCAGTGGGGCACGTCCACGACCTCCAACGGCCTGGTCCACCTCAGCGGCGACAAGGCCGGCCTGGCGCCCGACCAGCAGAGCTTCTTCAAGGGCCTGGGCAGCAGCACCGACAGCTGGTCCGGCGTCATGACCCAGTACTGCCAGGGCATCGCGAAGGGTGCCAAGAGCTGCCCCTCGACCGCGGCGCACGTCGGCCACCCGGGCAGCACCGGCGCGCTCGCGGGCGTCTGGGTGGACAACTCGGCCGTCCCGTCCTCCGCGAACGGTCACCAGATCGCGCTGGAGGCGATCAAGGCGGCCAAGCACTTCGCGAACACCACCGCCGCGTCGAACCGCAACGCGCAGTACGTGATCACCTTCCCGTCCGGCACCAACCCGGACAACTACCAGGGTCAGGGCTTCTGCGCCTGGCACGACTACAACGGCGACAGCACGCTCTCCGGTGGCGCCGCGACCTCCCCGTACGGCGACATCGCGTTCACCAACATGCCGTACCTGCCGGACGCGGGAGCCGGCTGCGGCCAGGGCTTCGTCAACAAGCCCGGCAACCTGGACGGCGTGACGATCGTCGGCGGCCACGAGTACGCCGAGACCATCACCGACCAGAACCCGGCGGGCGGCTGGACCGACTCCCAGGGCGAGGAGAACGGTGACCTGTGCGCCTGGATCTCCTCCGGCCAGGGCGCCTCGCAGAACATCACGCTGAGCACCGGCAAGTTCGCGGTCCAGTCCACCTGGGCCAACGACTACAGCGGCGGCAAGGGCGGCTGCGAGGTCTCGCACGCGTTCGTGAAGTAGGACGTGAAGCACTACGTGAAGCAGTAGCGACCCGTCTGACCCGCGAGCTCCTCCCCGGCCGTGCCAGCGCCCGGGGAGGAGCTCTGTCGTGGGCGTGCTGCCTGTGCCCGAGTCCGCCAGACTGGAGGCAGGCGCCAAAGCTCGGCAGACGGGAGGCGGCGGCCATGGTCCCGGCACGGAGATCCCGCCTTGGTCGGTTGCTCGCTCGGCTCGGCGCGGCCGCCAAGCGGCGCGGCAGTCCGGACCGCGCCGTGACCCCGGACCGCACTGTGACCCCGGACGGCACTGTGGCCCCGGCCGGGGCCGGGCCGGCGCAGTCCGGTGGGCTGATCCCGCTGCGCTGGGGGCTGGTCACGGGCGAGGAGGCCGAGGTGCTGCTGGTGGCGGCCCGGCTGGCCGGGCTGGTCGACCAGAGCGAGTACCGCGACTCGCTCGCCGAGGTGGCGGCCGCCGACGACGACCGTTACCCGCTGCGGGTTCCGCTGAGGTGACGGATCAGGTCAGGTCAGGTCAGGTCCACCACGTCCGGATCGCGCTCCACCTGCAGGCTGAGGCAGGTCCAGCTCAGCCGCCGCGGTCCGCCGGGTGGCGGCGCCGGGTGGTAGGTGCCGTCCGAGATCGACAGGTTGACGATCAGGTAGGCGTGCCAGTCGGCGCCGACGCCCTGCCCGTCCTGGTAGAACGGCACCCCGTTCGCCGACCAGTCCACCGAGTCCGCGCCGATCCGGGTCTCCAGCTCCACCGTCGCGCCCGGCGCCACGCCGGCCGCGCCGCCGTGCCAGTACAGCTGGCCGCCGCCGACGTGGTTGGTGACCTCCAGCAGGTCCGGGTGGTCCGGGTGGTACTCGAAGAGGTCCACCTCGTTGCCGCCGTCCCGCCAGGTCCAGATCGCCGGCCAGGCGCCGAAGCCGGTCGGCAGCACGATCTGCGCGCGCACCAGGTCGCCGGCCTGGAGCTGGAAGCCCTCCGGGCTGCCCTCGGTGGTCAGCAGGTTGCAGCTCCACAGGCCGCCCCAGAACCGGCGGGTCGCGCTGAACACCCCGCCGGGGCAGTACGACCGGTTCAGGACGTCGAGCTTGTGGTCGGGCCGGTTGGTCGGGCCCATGTTCGGATAGGCGCTGGTCCTGCCGGCCGTCCACTGACTCGGTGACGCGAAGTCCGCGTCGAATACCACTGTCATGGCTGTCGCCCCCGTCCCCGCTGGGTGCCGCTGCGATCGCGGCACGGTACGCAGGGTAGGGTTCCCAGTACGCGCGGTGATAACCGAATCGGAGGCTCCGCCTCCGCGGGAAGTCGGACCGGCCGCTCTCCGGTGTCAGCAGCCGGTGCCAGCAACCCGCGTCAGTGGCCGAGCGGCGGGTCCAGCAGAGTCAGCGTTGACCCGGCCCCCGAGCCGGCCCCGGCCTCCAGCACCGCCCGCACCCCCAGCGGCACCGTCAGCTGCGGGTCGCCGTGCCCCGCCGGCAGGCCGGTGGCGACCGGGACGGCGAGGCCGCCGAGGCGGTCGGCGAGGACGGCGGCGACCTCCGCCCGCGGCCCGCAGTCGGTGAAGTCGCCGAGCAGCACGCCCGCCGCCCGCGCGAGCACACCGGCCCGGCCGAGCTGGGTGAGGATCCGGTCGAGCCGGTACGGCTCCTCGCCGGTCTCCTCCAGGAGCAGCAGGCAGCCGTCGGCCGGCAGGGCGGTCGGCGTGCCGATCGAGGCCGCCAGCAGGCTGGCGTTGCCACCGGCGAGCCGGCCGCGTGCCGTGCCGGGCACCAGCGCGGGGCCGGTGAGGGGGAGCCCGGTGACCAGCTCGGGGTGGAAGAGCACGGTGTGCAGGTGCTCGGCGCTGGCCGGCTGTTCCAGGGCGGCGGTCGCGGGCATCGGTGCGTGCAGGGTGCTGACGCCGAGGCGGGCGGCGAAGGCCTCGTGCAGTGCGGTGATGTCGCTGGAGCCGGCCAGCACCTTGGGCACCGCCGCGGCGAGCCGGTCCCAGTCGAGCAGCTCCAGCACCCGCTGGCTGCCGTAGCCGCCGCGGGCGCAGAAGACGGCGCGGACCGCGGGGTCGAGCCAGGCCGAGGTCAGATCGGCGGCCCGGTGCCGGTCGCTCCCGGCCAGATGGCCGAGGTGCGGGTCGGGGTGCCGGTCGAGGACGTGCGGCAGCACGGTGACCCGCAGGCCCCAGGACTCGAGCAGCGCCCGCCCGGCGGCGAGCCGGTCGGCGGCCACCGGGCCGGCGGGCGCGGCGATCGCCACCAGGTCGCCCACCCGCAGCTTCGGTGGAGTACGCATGGCTGGTGGATGGGGCATGGCCTCGGGTCACCTCAGCTTCGGGTCGTAGGCGTCCCGGACGGCGTCGCCGATCACCAGGAAGCTCAGCACGGTGGCGACCAGGAACAGCGCCGGAAACACGAGCAGGTGCGGGAAGTCGAGGAAGTACGCCTGCGCGGAGTTGAGTTGGAGCCCCCAGGAGAGCGCCGGATACTGCAGCCCGACCCCGAGGAAGTCCAGCGTCGCCTCGCCCGAGATGACGTTCCCGATGTTCAGCATGGCCACCACGACGACCGGTGTCACGGCGTTCGGCAGGATGTGCCGCAGCATCAGCCGCAGCGGACCGGCGCCGGTCGCGCGCGCGGCGCGGACGAACTCGGCGTCGCGCACCCCGATCACCTGGGCCCGCATCACCCGGGTCATCGTCGTCCAGCCGAGCACGACCAGCACCAGCGTCATCGCGCCGAGCCCGTGGTCGGGGAAGGCGACCAGGATCACGGTCGCGCCGAGCACGAACGGCAGCCCGAAGAAGACGTCGGTGCTCCGGGAGATCAGGCCGTCCACCCAGCCGCCGTAGAAGCCGGCCAGCAGCCCGAGCAGCACCGAGAGGGCGAGCGCGCCCGCCGTCACCGCGAGGCCGATCAGCAGCGGTGGCCGGCTGCCCCGGACGATCTGGGCCAGGTAGTCGCAGCCCTGCACGTCGAAGCCGAACGGATGGTCCGGGCTCGGCCCGATCCGCGAGTCGGCCAGCTCGCAGCGCCCGCTGTCGTGCGTCAGCAGCGCGATGAACGGGTCGGGGAACGCGGCCATCAGCGCGATCAGCAGCAGCACGCCCGCGGCGGCCAGGGCGACCGGCCGGGCCGTCAGCTCCCGCCAGCCGTCCCGCGCCGGTGAGGCCGGGCGCCGGTGCCGGCGGCGCGGCCGCCCGCGCGGCGGCAGCACCAGCTCGGTGACGGTGAGGCCGCCGGGCTGGGCGTCCGGTGAGCCGTCCGGTGGGCCGGCCGACGGCTCCTCGGGCGGGCTGAGCGGTGGGCTAGTCATGGCGGATCCTCGGGTCGAGCAGGCCGTACAGCAGGTCCACGGCGAGGTTGGCCAGGCAGAAGACCAGCACCAGCACGGTGGTGATGCCGACCACGGTCGGCCCCTCGCGCAGCTGGATCGCCTGGAAGACCTGCTGGCCGATGCCCGGCAGGTTGAAGATGTACTCGGTCACCACCGCGCCGGCCAGCAGCGAGCCCAACTCGACGCCGAGGAAGGTCATCACCGGGATCAGCGAGTTGCGCAGCGTGTGCCAGACCACCACCCGGAGCCGGGGCAGGCCCTTCGCGCTCGCGGTGCGCACGTAGTCGGCGCGCAGGTTCTCCAGCAGCGAGGCGCGGGTCAGCCGGGCGACGTAACCGGCCCCGAACGAGGCCAGCACCAAGCCGGGCAGCAGGTAGGCGGCCGGCCAGCCCGCGTCCGCGCCGGCGACCGGGAACCAGCCGAGCCGCACGCCGAACACCAACTGCGCGAGGTAGCCCAGGATGTAGCCCGGCACCGCGATCACCAGCGTGGTCCCGGCCAGCACCGCGTTGTCCGCCCAGCGGCCGCGCCGCAGCCCGGCCCACATCCCGAGCGCCATGCCGAGCACCGCCTCCAGCACCCAGGCGGTGAGGGCGAGCCGCAGCGTGACCTGCCAGCGCCCGGCCAGCGCCGCGGCGACCGGCTGCCCGGTGAAGGTCCGGCCGAGGTCCCCGTGCAGCAGACCGCGCAGGTAGTCGACGTACTGGACGAAGAGCGGCTGGTCGAGGTGGTAGCGGTGGCGCAGCTCGGCGAGCACGGCCGGCGGCACCGGGCGGTCACTGGCCAGGCCCTGGATCGGGTCGCCGGGCAGCACGAAGACGAGCGTGTGGATCAGGAAGGTGGTGGCCAGCAGCACGGGGACGGCGTACAGCAGGCGGCGGGCGAGGTAGCGGCCCATCAGCGCTCCTTCGGTGCTCGGCGCTCAGTGGCGCACGGTGACCTGCTCCAGGTGCAGTCCGGCGACGTACGGGTCGAGCTGCACGTTGCCGACCCGGTTGCTCCAGGCGGTCTGGTCCTGCCAGTTCCACAGCGGGATCAGCGGCAGCTGGCGCAGCGCGAGGTCCTCGGCCTGCTGGTAGTAGGCGATGCTCCCGGCGGCCGTCGGGGCGGCGTTGCCGCGCGCCAGCAGGTCGTCGAAGGCCGGGTCGTGCCAGCCCGAGCGGGTGCCGGGACCGAGCAGTCCGGCCAGGTAGTCCTGTTCGCTCGGGTAGTCGGCGACCCAGTTCTGCCGGTACGGGCCGCTCGCCTTGTGGCCGTTCAGGATCGGGCCGAGGTCGGCGGGGGCCATGGTCCGGAACGTGATCCGGCGGATACCGAGGTTCTGCTTCAGCTCGTTGGCGACGGCGGTCATCCACTGCAGGTAGCTGGGGTCGGAGTTGGCGAAGTACAGCTCCAGTGGGCCGCTGAAGCCGCCGGCCTGCTGGAGCAGCTCCCTGGCCCGGGCCGGCTGGTAGTCGCAGGTCTCGCCGCAGGCGTCGGTGCGGTGGCCCGGGATGGTCGCGCCGACCAGCGAGTCGGCGGGCGTGAACACCTCGTTGTAGATCGCCCGGGTGATCCCCTTGCGGTCGATCGCCATCGACAGCGCCCGGCGCAGCTCCGGCTTCGCGTAGCGCGGGTCCCAGACCGGCAGCCCGAGGTAGTCCATGGTGCCGCTCGGGCGGACGGTGTAGTGGTGGCCGAAGGTGCGCTTGGCCTCGTACGCGCGCGCCGGCGGCACGCTGGTCAGGAAGTCGAGGTGGCCGGCTTCCAGCTCGGTGAACGCGGTGTCCTTGCTGGTGAAGATCCGGAAGTGCACGGCGTCCGCCATCGGCGGGCGCGGCCCGCCGTACCCGGCCGCCCGCGCCAGGTCGATCCGCTGGTTGTGCTGCCAGGAGCCGTCGATCCGGAACGGCCCGTTGCCGACGGGGTGCACGTCGAAGCCGTCCGGATCGCTGAACGCGGCCTGCGGCAGCGGCGCGAAGGCGGGGAACGCGAGCAGCATCGGGAACTGGCTGAACGCGGTCTTCAGCGTCACCCGCAGCGTGCGGTCGTCCAGCACGGTGACACCGGCCAGGTGGCGGGTGGCGGGCTGTTGGCCGTCGGACGGATTGAGCTGGTCGTAGCCGTCGATCTGGGCGAAGTAGGAGTTGGCGTCCCAGCCGTTCGGGCCGTACGCCGCGGCGTCCCAGGCGGCGGCGAAGCTGGCCGCGGTGACCGGCTCGCCGTTGTGGAAGCGGGCGCCCTGGCGGAAGGTCAGCGTCCAGGTCCGCTGGTCGGCCGTGTCGACCGAGCTCGCCGCGAGCGGGACGGGGTGGCCGTCGTGCGGGTCGAGCGCGACCGGGGTGTCGAACAGGCCCTCCAGCACCTGGAGCGCGTAGCTGCTGGTGGTCCGGCCGGGGGTCAGGTGGTCGGGCTCGGTGAGCGCGACGGAGTAGGCGCCGCCGGGGACAGCCGGGACGGGGCGGTCGTCCCCGCCGCCGGTGCGCGCGCAGCCGCCGGTCGCGGCGAAGGCGAGCAGCAGACTCGCGAGCACCCGTGTCGGACGGTTCAGCACCGGGCGGCCGCGGTGCAGGCGGCCTCCCAGTCGTGGGCGGTCCGGGTGCCCGGCGCCGGCCGCTGCCGCAGCTGCGCGGCCGCCGCGGCGCCGTCGGAGGCGAGCCGGACCACGAACGCGTCGATCACCGGGCGCGGGCTGTCACCGGCGAAGTCGTTGAGCAGGATGCTGAACGCGAGCGGGTGCGCGCCGGGCCGGTCCAGGTAGCCGGCCAGCGCGTCCACGCTCGTCATCGAGCCGGTCTTCGCGTGCACCCGGCCCTCGGCGGGCGTGCCGCGCAGCCGCTCGGTGAGCGTGCCGCCGACCATCCGGCGCGGGTCCCCGGCCACCGGCAGCGCGTCGTACCAGGTGGCGAACCACGGCTGCTGCCGGGCGAACCGCAGCAGCGCGTCCAGCCGGGTGACGGTCATCAGGTTCTGCCGCGACAGCCCCGAACCGTCCACCTGCCGCCCGGCGGTCGGCTCCAGGCCGCTGCGGCGCAGGAAGCCGCGCACCTGGTCGAGCCCGGCGGCCCAGCTGCCGGAGCCGGACTTCACCCGCCCGATCTCCTTGACCAGGTGCTCGGCGATGCCGTTGTTGCTGAGCTTGAGGAACGGCACCAGCAGCGAGCCGAGCGGCGCCGAGTCGTGCCCCGCCACCGCGGTGGCGCCCGCCGGGGCGGTGCCCTCGCGCACGCCGCCGCGCACCGCGACGCCGTGCCGGGCCAGCGCCGCCGTGAAGACGGTCGCGGCGAGCCGGGCCGGGTCGTCCACGGCGACCCACTCGTCGGTCGGGCCGGCGTCCGCCGGCAGGCTGCCGGAGAGCACCAGCGCGTTGCCGCCGGGCCGCCGGCCCACCCCGACCGTGTCGTCGCTGCCGCCGGCGCCGGTGACCACCCGCCCGCTGAGCTGGACCGGTGCCTCGCCCGGGGTGAGCCGCACCGTGGCCGGCTGCCCGGCCTGGCGGGCCGGCGTCAGCGTGAGGCGGACGGTGCCCACGTCGTAGTCGGTGTCGGTGGTCAGCGTGAGTGCGGAGATCTGCGGGCTGTAGTACTCCGCCTGGTCGTCCCAGGCCCAGTTCTGGCCGAGCGGGATGGCGTCGAAGCGGGACGCGTCGGCGAGCACCGCGCCCGAGACCGAGCTGATCCCGGCGGCCGCCACCTGCCCGGCGAGCGTCTCAAGGTCGGCGGGCAGCAGACTCGGGTCGCCGCCGCCGCGCAGCACCAGGTCGCCGTCGAGCGCGCCGCCGGTGCGCGGACCGGCGGCCAGCACGGTGGTGGTGAACCGGTGGTCCGGGCCGAGCAGGTCGAGCGCGGCGGCGGCCGTGACGGTCTTCATCGTGGAGGCCGGCAGCAGCAGCGCGCCGGGGTCGTGCTGGTAGAGCACCTCACCGGTGGTCGCGTCGGTGACCAGCGCGGACGCCTGGGCGCCGGTCAGCCGGGCGTCACCGAGCAGCCGGTCCAGATCGGCACCGAGCGCGGCGCCGGCCGGGCCGGCCGGGCCGCTGCCGGCTGCGGGACCGGCCGAGCCGGTCAGCAGCAGGGCGACCAGGGCGGCGGCGAGCGGCGCGGCCAACCGCCGGGCGGGGATGCTGCGCACGGTGCCTCCAGAGAAACGGGCGGGCTCCGGGGCGGCCCGGCTGACCACCACCTTCGCGCCGCCGACCGGCCACCGGGCTACGACGACCACGCACCCGCCGAGAATTTCCCCCGCCCGGCGGACACGGTCAGCCGGCGGCGTGCCCGGCCTCCCCCGGGTCGCAGGCGATCCGGATGGTCAGCTCCCGGTCGGGCTCCTGGTTCTGTGCGTGGTCGATCGAGCGGTAGAGCAGACGGTGCCGGCCGTTGCCGCCGATCGTGATCGGGCGGGTGTACCGCTGCCAGCCGGTGCCGTCGAGGTCGTACTCGGTCCCGGCCACACCGGAGGCGTCGTCCGTCGCGGTGAGGGTCACGGTGACGTTCGTGGTGTAGACGCCTTGCGCGTCCGGGCGCGGGTCGGTCGTTGCCGTGGTGACCGGCGGTGTGGTGTCCGCCGGGAGGTCCAGGGCCTCCTGCTGTGGAGTCAGCTCGTTGTCCGGGGTCGGAGCCGGAACACCGGCGGCGGCGGTGAAGTTGCCGATCGAGCCGCAGCGAACATTGACGTTCGTCCAGTCGTTGAAGCTGCTGAGCTTGGTCAAATGCCCGTCGTGGTTGACGTCGAACCTGACCGGGGCCGGATCGGTATAGCCGTCGCAGTTCCAGTCGACCCAGCCGTCTTTCGCCGGCACGAGGTCGAAGCCGCCGCCGTTCGGGTCTGGGCACCAGTGCCTGATGTCGTAGTTCTGCGTGCTACTGGGGAACTTGTTCTCGTCGAGGGCTTCCTCGTCCAGTGTCGCGGTGGTCTGACCGGAGTAGTCGAGGGTTCCGCTCTCCTCGTTCTTCGTCAGGCCGTGCATCTGGTAGAGGTAGTTCATCACGCTGAAGTACTGCGGCTTGTTGTTGACGTCATCGCCGCCACCATGCCGCAGGCCCAGGTTGTGTCCCAGCTCGTGCATCAGGGTTCCGGCCTGCTCGTTGTTCGTGCCGACCTCGTTCGCGAAGCTGCCCAGGCTGATGATGAGGTCGCTTCCGCCGATGACGGCGATGCCACTGGAGTTGTTTCCGGGCGCCAGATTGTGCGCCGAGATCGCGTAGTGGAAGATCGGTGATCGTCCGGTGCTGACGAAACCGCCCTTCTCGGACTTCAGTTTTCCGAAGGCGTCCCACTTGTAGTTGCCGTTGCCGTCGTCCGTGCCGAGGTTACTGGTCTCGGGTAGTTGCCTTGCTCTGCTGAGATTGCCCCAGGTCTTCATGGTCTTGAAGTCGAGAATGCTGCCCGGGCCCGCATCGACGTGCAGGTTGATGCCGGTTGGCGCGAGCCTGCGGTAGTACGGCGATTTCGCAAAGGCATCGACCACCCGCTGGATCGCTGTACTGGAGAGCGCGTGGCTGTGGTCTTCGTCGGCCATCCAGTCGACCTGGACGAAGATGTCCGTCTTGTGCACGTCGGCACCCATCGCGGGCAGGTCGATGAACTGAGGGCCGCTGCCGTCTCCTGGGTCGAGGTAGACGCCGTGCAGCTTCCAGTCGGCGGGGATCCCGTCGCAGGTGAGGGAGTTGCAGCGGAAGAAATAGTCGACCTGCGCGTAGAGTCCGTTGTCGCCCGAGTAACTGGCCAGGTATCCGGGTGGGGCCGTGATGCTGTACGTGTTCGGATAGATGTACGGGACGTTCCAGGAGACCTGGACCACGGCGCCACCCTCTCCGCCGACCAGGAAGCTAGCCGTCGTGGTGCAGTCCTGGGCTGTGCACAGGCCCACGGACCATTGTGCGATTGCGCCTGCCGGGATCGTGGTTGGCACGCGGGTCGGGTGTCCCTGCTGCGCCTTGAGCGTCAGGACGCGGTCGCTCGTGTTGTGAAAGTAGACCGTCGCGCGCACGGAGGTTCGGTGGGCGGCAGCGGCGGGCGAGATGACCGCGACGAAGGTGAGCATGGCGAGGGCCAGCACGAGTACGGCACCGATCCCGGTTCGCCGCGAGTCGGCAGAACGTTTCGTATCCATACGATGACGCTAGGGTGGAGAAGGCCGCCGAGGGGGTCTCACCTGTCGCCTTGTCAATCTTTCGGCCGTACAACCGGATTCACGTGGCGCTACCGTCCCAGTGCCGCCATCGCCGCGTTGTGCCCCGGGATGCCGCTGACGCCGCCGCCGCGCACCGCGCCGGCTCCGCAGAGCAGGATGGTGCGGTGGGCCGTCGCCACGCCCCAGCGGACGGCCGGGTCGGTGGCCGGGTCGGCTGCTTCGTCCTCGTGGAAGGGGAACGCCAGGTCGCGGTGGAAGATGTTGCCGCCCGGCAGGCCGAGTTCGCGTTCCAGGTCCGGCGGGGTCTTCGCCTCGATGCACGGTTGGCCGTGCTCGTCCAGCGCCAGGCAGTCGGCGAGTGGTTCGTCGAGCACCGCGTCGAGGGCCCGCAGTGCGGCGTCCAGTGCCGCCTCGCGGGTGACGGTGCCGGGTCCTGCGGCGAACAGCCGGGCGGGCTGGTGCAGTCCGAAGAGTGTGAGGGTCTGGTAGCCCTGCGCGGCGAGCTCCGGGCCGAGGATCGAGGCGTCGGTGAGCGAGTGGCAGTACACCTCGGACGGCGCGGGCGCCGGCAGCCGCCCGGCGGCGGCCATGCGGTAGGCGGACTCCAACTCCCGGTAGGACTCCGCGATGTGGAAGGTGCCGGCGAAGGCCGCGCGGGCGTCCACCGAGTGGTCCCGCAGCCGGGGGAGCCGGCGCAGCAGCATGTTCACCTTCAGCTGCGAGCCCTCCGGTGCGGGGTCCGTCGATGTGGGGTCTGTCGACGGCTCGCCGAGCAGTCGGGCGAGCGTCTGCGGTGCTGCGTTGCAGAGCACCTGATCGCTCGTCACCTGATGCTCGGTCACATCGTCTCGGTACGTCACCTCGGCGGTGACGCCGTCGGTGGCAAGCGCCGTCACCTCGCAGCCGGTGCGGATCTCGGCGCCGGCCGCCCGGGCGGCGTCGGCGAGCGCGTCGGTGAGCGCGCCCATGCCACCGACCGGCACCGACCAGTCACCGGTGCCGCCGCCGATCACGTGATAGAGGAAGCACCTGTTCTGCCGCAGCGACGGGTCGTGGGCGTGGGTGAACGTGCCGATCAGCGCGTCGGTGAGGACCACGCCGCGCACCAGGTCGTCGGCGAACCGGCGCTCCACGCTCTCGCCGAGCGGCCGTTCGAAGAGCGCGTCCCAGGCCGCCGGGTCGGCCACCCGGCGACGCAGCTGCGCGCGGCTCGGCAGTGGCTCGGTGAGCGAGGGGAAGACCCGTTCGGCGACCTCCCTGGTCATCCCGTAGAACTCCTGCCAGGCCTTGAACTCGGCCTCCGAGCCGGTCAGTTCGCGGAACGAGGCGGCAGTGCCGGCCTGGTCGGCGGCGTCCACCAGCAGCCCGGTCGGCCGGCCGGCGCGGACGGTCGGGGTGTAGGAGGAGATCCGGCGCGGGCGCACGGCGAAGCGCAGGCCGAGCTCGTCGACGATCTTGCGCGGCAGCAGGCTGACCAGATACGAGTACCGGGACAGCCGAGCCGGCACACCGGCGAACGGCCGGGTGGAGACGGCCGCCCCGCCGGTGTGGTCGAGCCGTTCGAGGACCAGCACGCTGCGCCCGGCCCGGGCCAGGTAGGCGGCGGCGACCAGGCCGTTGTGGCCGCCGCCGACGATGACGGCGTCGTACTTGGTGCGGGTGGCTGCGGGCATAGGCCTGTCCTACCAGGGCCCGCGGGCCGGCGCCAGAGTGCCGGCGATCCGCCGGAGGGCTTCGGGGAGGTTCCGGTCGCCTACGGATCTTGTGGGGTGACGGGCCGGCATATATCGTCCCGATGTATCGAGTTGATATATCGGGGCGGCACTCGCGGCCGCCCGGTCCGACACGGGAGGGCGCGATGAGGACGATCGACTACGACACCGAGCAGTACCGGGACTACGCGCGCGGCCGCGCGCTCAGCGAGCGGCAACGGCAGACCTGGATCGACGCCTTCGCGGCGGTGCTGCCCGCGCAGCGCCCGCTGGTGGGACTGGACGTCGGCTCGGGGACCGGCCGGTTCACGCCCGCGTTGGCGGAGGCGTTCGGGCCGGTCACCGGGGTCGAGCCGGCGGTGCGCATGCGCGAGGTCGCGCAGGCGCAGTCCCGGCACCCGGAGGTGCGGTACCTGGCGGGCGCCGCCGAGGAGATACCGGTGCCCTCCGGCAGCGCCGACTACGCGCTGATGTTCCTGTCCTGGCACCACGTCCGCGACAAGCCCCGGGCGGCACAGGAGTTGGCCCGGGTGCTCAGGCCCGGTGGGCGGCTGCTGCTGCGCGCGAACTTCCGCGACCACCACCCCCGGCCGTGGTGGCTGGAGTACTTCCCCCGCGGTTACGAGGCGGACGCCGCGATCTTCCAGCCGCTGCACGAGGTCATCGAGACGTTCACCTCGGTCGGCTGGCGCGTCGCCGGGTTCGGCACGGTCACCGAGCCGTCCGCGGGCACGTACGGCGAGATGCTGGAGCGGCTGCGGCTGCGCACCCTCTCGTTCTTCGCGCAGCTCGATCCCGACGAGCTGGAGGTCGGCTTCCGCCGGCTGGAGCAGGCCGTCGCCGCGGATCCCGACGCACCGGCGCCGGTGTTCGCCGAGCCGCTGCTCACGCTCGAACTGGGCTGATGCGGCTTCTCCCGGGCCATCGGCCTCCGCTGTGACGGGAGCTGACGGTCCGGGAGAAGCGAACAGCCGGGTTACTGCGCCGAGTCGGGGACGTCGGGGCTCTTGGCGTAGGCCTGGGTCGGGTTCATGCCGACGCCGTTGAGCTCGACGGTGCGGTCGGTGCTGACCTGGGCGCACTTGCTGTTGTCGTCGGCGGTCTGCGCGTCGCTGTTGCTCAGCGCGGCCTGGGTGTTGACCGGTGCGGGTGCGGCCGGGGAGCCGCCGGCGGCCGGGGACCCAGCGGCGCCGAAGGTGGTGCCGCTGGTCCAGTCGGTGCCGATGACGAGCGTGATGCCGGTGCCGCGACCGGGGACGACGGCGCTGGCGGGCAGGCCGACCGAGGCGGCGACCTCCTGCGCGTCGGCCTCGCGACCGGCGGTGTAGGTGACCTCGCTCGTGGTGGCCGAGGCGGTGAACTTCTCGGCGGCGGTGCCCGGGTTGTAGCCGGCCGTCTTGAGCGCGGTGGCGATCTCGCCGCCGCGGCCGGTGACGCCGCTGCCGTTGTCGACGTGGACCACGATGTCCGCCTTCGGCGCACCGGCGCCGGCGCCCGCGGCGGGTGCGGCGGCGGCCGTGGTCGGGGCGGCGGGGGCCGGGGTGTTCGGGTCGCTGGTCGAGGTGGCCGAGGCCGCCGCGGAGGACTTGTCGCCGCTGTCGGTGGTCAGCGACTGGTCGTTGATGATCGCGTTGAACAGGTTCTTCGCAGCCGGCGCCATCAGCACGCGCCCGTCCTCGCCCTTGAGCGTGTCCGGGGTGTTCTGCATCGTGGTGAAGGTGATCCGGTCCGGCTTGACCTTGTTCAGGTCGTCGGCCAGGCCGACCAGCTGCGGCACGCCGTCCAGGCCGTTGTCCACGGTCAGCGCCTTGGTCGCCGCGTTCGCCAGGCCCAGGACGGCGGCCGGGTCCGTGAGCGTCCCCGCGCTCTTCAGCTGGCGGATCATCGAGCCCATGAACATGTGCTGGGCGACCGCGCGGCCGAGGTCGCTGCCGTCGCCGAAGCCGTGCCGGGTGCGGACGAACTGGAGCGCCGGCATGCCCTTGAGGGTGTGCGTGCCCTTCTTCAGCTTCAGGTGCGAGTACGGGTCGTAGACGTCGTTGGAGACGCAGATCGGCACGCCGCCGATCGCGTCCGACATCTGCACCACGCCGGAGAAGTCGACCTTTATGAAGTGGTCGAGGGGTATACCGGTCAGCTGGTGCACGGCGGCCACGGTGCAGCCCGGGCCGTAGTCCAGGGTGCTGTTGATCTGGCCGCGCTGGGGCTTCATCGACGTGTGGTGCACCGTGTCGGTGCAGCCGGGCAGGTCGGTCATGATGTCGCGCGGGATGCTCATCACGGTCGCGTTGCTGCGGTCGGCCGAGACGTGCATCACCATCTCGACGTCCGCGTTCGCGCCCGGACCGCAGTCGCCGCCGATCTGGCAGTCGGTCGCGTTGTCGCGCTCGTCCGAGCCGATGATCATGATGTTGATCGGCGTGCGGCCGAACGCGTCCGGCTTCTCGTGGCCCGCGTCACCGGAAGTGCCGGCGAACAGCGCCGAGCTCTTGATGTTGCCCGAGAGCTCCGAGTAGAAGTAGCCGCCGACGCCGGCGGTCAGCAGCACCGCACCGGCCGTCGTGTAGCCCAGGATCCGCAGACCCCTGCGCTTCGGCTTCTTCGCGCCCTTGCGAGCCGCGGCCCGCCCGCCCGCAGCCGCTGGGGGCTGCCCGCCGGAACGCGCACGACGCGCCTGGGCCCTGCCCGCTGGTACCTCGGTCATCCCCGCAAGTCCTCATTCCTCGACCCGCGCGACATGCGCTGCCGTTCGATGGGCAGGACGACAGCGGGGGTTCACCAGGTTGCACTGTTGCGCAATCTAGCAAGTGAATCTGAGGATGCCGAAGTTCGGGGGTGCCGGTGAGCTGCAGGCAGCGCTGCAGGCACCGATGGGGGCACTGATGGGGGAGGGTCTCCGCGCGGGTCAGTCGTCTTGCGGCCGGCCGTCGCCGGAGTCCGTCCCGGCGGTCCCCGGCTTGGGGTCCAGCTGCCGGCGCAGGCCCGCGTTCACCGCGTTGACCACCAGCCGGGCCGCCACGCCGAGCAGGATCAGGTCGGCCAGCATCTGGCCGGTGGTGATCACCCGGGCGGTCCTGGTGCGGGCGGTGATGTCCCCGAAGCCGACCGAGCTGAAGACGGTGATGGTGAAGTAGAGCGCGTCGGTCCGGGACAGGCGCTCGGTGAAGCTGCCCGGCGCGTTGCGCTCCAGCACGTAGTAGGCGCCCGAGAAGAGCAGGCAGAAGAGCGGGATCGTGGTGGCCAGCGCCTCGACCGCGCGCAGCCGGGGGTAGTCGGAACGCATGATCGCGAGCGTCTGCCAGACGAGCAGCAGTGTGATCACGATCATGCCGAGGATGAGCGGCAGCAGGGCGTTCAGCCGGAACCGCCCGTCCAGCGGCGCGAGGTAGTACAGCGCGCCCAGGCCGGCCGTGGTCAGCAGCACCCGCACCAGGGTCAGCACCCCGGCCCGGCGGCCGGCCGGGCTGGACCGCCCGGGCCGCCAGGGCGGCGGCGCGTCAGCCACCGGACGTCCCCTGTGGTGCGGCGGCGGCGGCGGTGGTGGCGGCGCCGGCGGCGGGCGCTGCCGGGCCCGGCGCCAGGAACTCGCGGATCCCGAACGCGGCCAGCACGGCGACCGCGTACCAGAACACCACCGGCGCGCTCGGCTGGTCCCACAGCACGAAGGCGATCGCCGCCAGCAGCAGGATCGTGACGCCGACCGCGTGCTTGTGCCGCCGGACGAAGTGCTCGACCGGGCCGGCCCGGAAGCCGACCGACTCGGCGACCGACCGCACCCCGGCCGCGCCCTGGGCGCCCGCTCTGCGCACGGTCGTCGCGGCCCGCGAAGGCCCGACGAAGAACGCGCCGAGCGCGATGACCACGGCGAGCGTGCCGACCGTCCGGACCGACTTGCGCAGGAACGTCACGAGCGCGTCGTAGACGGCCTCGGCGGCGTCCGGTGAGGCGTCGGCCGGCAGGTGGTCCAGGAAGTACGACCGGAACACCGCGAGCGCGATGCCCAGCAGCAGCATCGCGGCCGCGACGCCGACCGCCGCCCAGAGCAGCGCCCGGCGCCGGTTGACCGCGAGCAGGACGCCGCCGGCGGCGATCAGCGCGGCCACCACCGCGAGCCAGTCGCCGAGGATCTCGAGCAGCCGGAAACCCGACTTGACCTTCGCGAGGTCGGGCGAGGCGAAGATGACGAAGTCGGTGTGGACGGTCGGAATCGAGGACGCCACGCCCAGGCCGCCACTGACGAGCTTCGCCTTCACCTGGTCGATCACCGGCGCGAGATCGACCGTGACCTCGTTGTTCGTGAGCTTGATGACGCCGCCGCCCTGGCCGGTCAGCGCCTTCGCGACCGAGGAGTGCGCGGCGCGGACGGCGTTCGTCCAGATCGTCGCGAACTGGTCGCTGCTGACCACCTGCCCGACCACGTTGTCGACCAGGCTGGTCAGCCCGTTGCCGATCGGCCCGGTCAGGCCGCCGATCAGCTGGGCGACCTGCGGCGGGATGCCGTTCGCCGCGGCCGCCTGGGAGAGCTGGTTCACCAGGGAGTTCACGTCCACCTGTTGCAGCACGGCACCGCTGATCTGCTTCGTGACGGCGTCCTGGATCCGCGGGTCGCTCGCCAGCGGGCCGATGGTCGCGACGAAGGTGTCGGTGTCGGTCACCAGGTTGTGCGCCCAGACCGCGAGCACGGCGAGCAGCGAGAGGACCGAGGCGAGCACGATCAGCACCACGGATCCGCTGGTCCGCAGCCGGTGGTGCTCCTGAGGTGGCCCGGCGGCCTCCAGCTGGGCGACCCGGCGGCGCAGCGCGACGACGTCGTCCTCGTCGGACGGGCCGCCGGCGCTCGGGTGGTCGGACGGCTGATCGGACGGCCGCTCGTCCGGCTGGTCGGACGGCCGGCTGCCCGGTTGCCCGCCCGGTTCCCCGCTGGGCCGGTCGCCCGGTCGGCCGTCCGATCGTCCGCCCGGCTGCTCGTCCGGCTGCCCGTCGTCCTCGGCGGAGGCTGTCGGCGGCATCTGTGCTCCTGGTGGCTCGGCCTGCTGGGCGGCGAGTGGCTCGACTGTGCTGAGCCGGGGCCTTCTCCCCAGCAAAACCGAGAACCCGGCCCGCCACGACCTGCGCTAACCCGGACGGGCCCCGGGGCCCGTCGTCAGAGCTCCTTCTGCCCGGCGCCGCCGGTCGGCGGTTCGGACGGCCGGTCGGGTGACGGCTCGACCGGTGGCTCCGGCGTCTCCTCGGTCGGTGGCCCGGCCGCAGGCCCGGTCGGTGGCTCCGGGGACGGCGTGCCGAGCAGCTGGATCATCGGGCCCTCGTTCGCGATCACGTAGCCGACCGCGATGCAGAGCGTGATGGCCGTGAAGAGCACGATCAGCCAGGAGAACATCGTGAAGATCGGGCCCATCGCACCGAACTGCGCGAAACTGCGCTCCAGCGCGCGCGGCACGTAGAGCGTGGAGACCTCGACCAGCGTCACCAGCGCGACCCCCGTCAGGGCCGCCCCCGGCAGCAGCGGCAGCCACGGCACCCGCCCGCCGAGCAGCAGGTGCTGCGTCCACCACCAGAGCAGCGTGCCGGAGATCACCGAGAGCACGCCGCCCAGGCCCCAGCCGGCTCCGAACGCATCGTGGATCTTGCCCTGGAACAGCAGCGCGACGAGCCAGACCAGCAGCCAGGCCACCCAGCGCCCGGCCGCCAGCCGGGTGCTCGCCCGGGGCAGGTGCCAGGACCACTCGCACAGCCGCTGCAGCGCTCGGCTGCACGCGGTCGCCGACAGCAGCGTGACCAGGATGCCGACCGCGCCGGTGCCCTCCTTGAGCTGCGTGTGGCCGGAGCTGAAGACGGTCGTGACCTCCTCCAGCGGGGCGCCGCGCAGCCCGAGGACGATGCGCAGCGAGTCGACCAGACCGTCGCGGATCCAGCTCGGCGCGAAGGCCGCGATCACGAAGACGACCGGCAGCGCGGTCAGGAAGGTCTGCGCGGCGAGCCGGGTGGCGGTGTCGAGCACGCGCACGTGGATCAGCTGGGTGGTGAGCCGCTCCAGGAACGGCGTGGTGCGCAGCGTGGCCGCCGAGGTGTCGAACCACCGGCGGACGCGTTCGCTCCTGTCGCGCCAGCTCACGGCAGGCTCCGGTCGGGCACGGGCACGGGCACGGGCACCGTCACGGCCCGGTCGGGGCGGCGGCCGCCGGTGATTCACCCGTCCGGGCCGTGGGCAGCCGGTGGGTGAAGGCGAAGCAGCCGAGCGTGATCGCGGCCGTCGCGAGCAGCGCCGCTCTGAGCCCGGCGAGCTGGGCCTCCCGGTAGCCGTCGACGAGCGCGGCCGCCTCGTCGGGCGGCACCGCCGTCCCGGCCAGCGCCGTGGCGACGGAGTCGGCGGGCACGAACATGATCCCCGCCTCCAGCCGGCTGCCGGCCGCCTGCCGGACCTCCTGCGAGATCCGCGGATCGTCCGCGATCACCTCGGTGTACGCGGTGGCCAGCGCGCCGATCAGGATCGCGCCGATCAGTGCGGTGCCGAGCGAGGAGCCGAGGTTCTGCGCGGTGTACTGGAGCCCGCCGACCTCACTGCGGTCCGCCGTGCTCACGCTGGACTGGACGACGTTGCCCAGCTGCGAGGCGAGCAGGCCCATGCCGAGCCCGAGCAGCGCCATCGCGAGCGCGAACGACAGGTTGTTCAGCGTGGGCTCGATCGTGCCGACCAGCCAGACGGTCGAGATCAGCAGGACCAGCAGGCCGATCCGGATCACCGCCCGCGGCGAGGCGAACCGGCCCAGTCGTGAGCCGCCCAGCGACGCCGCCAGCATCGTGATCGACACCGGCAGCAGCTTCAGCCCGGTCTCGAAGGCCGTCAGGCCCTGGACGACCTGGAGGTAGAGCGGGATGACGAAGAACAGGCCCAGCAGGATCAGGTTCTGGCTGAACAGCATCAGCAGTCCGGACCGCAGCTCCGTGATCCGGAACAGGCCGAGGCGCACCAGCGGGTTCGCCTGGCGCCGCTCCCACCAGTCGAAGACGCCCAGGACGACGCCGCCGAGCGCGATCCCGAAGACCGTCGGGGAGTAGCCGAGCACGGTGAACGGGGGATTGCGCGGCTGCAACCAGCCCCAGGTGCCGCTCTGCAGCACGGACACCACCAGCAGCGCGAGCCCGGTGGCCGACAGCACGGTGCCGACCCAGTCCAGCCGTGGCCGCTCGGTCGGTTCCTGCTCCTGCGGGATCCACCCCATCAGCAGCAGGATCGCGACCACCAGCACGACCTCGCCGGCGAAGACCAGCCGCCAGGTCAGGTAGGTGGTCAGCCAGCCGCCGAGCAGCGGGCCGACCGCGATGCCGGCGCCGGCCAGCCCACCGATCACGCCGTACGCGACCGCGCGGTCGGGGCCCCGGTAGGCGCCGGCCACCAGGGCGGCGAGCGCCGGGAGCACCAGCGCCGCGCCGAGGCCCTCGATGATCGACCAGCCGAGCGCGAGCACCCAGAGCGTCGGTGCGACGGCGGTCAACGCCGAGCCGACCCCGTAGATCACCAGCCCGAGCGAGAACATCCGGCGGCGGCCGAACATGTCGCCGAGCTTGCCGCCGGTGATCATGAAGGCGGCCATCACCAGGGTGTACAGCGTGATGACCCCCTGGATCGCGGTGACGGTGGTGTCGAAGTCCTTGACCAGCTGACTGATCGACACGTTCATCACCGAGGCGTCCAGCACCATCAGGAACTGGGCGGTGCCCAGCACGATCAGCGCCTTCCAGCGGTTCACCGCACCTCCACGGCCTGCGGCCATCGGCAGCAAACGGGCAGTAGCGGCCAACGTATCAGCGGGTGACCGATCGGGCGCGGAGAGTGCCACTGGGGGAGAGGGACCGGTGCGGCCCGGGGCGACCCGCTCGGCGCGGGCGCGGCCGGGCGGGTCGCGGCACACTGGGGTGATGGGGGTGTCAGGTCCCACGCGGCCCCGGCCGCGACGACCGAGGGAGCCACCGGTGACCGAACCGTTCCGGCCCGCCTACGCGGACCCGCAGTCGTATCTGGCCGGCCTCGGCCGGTCATGGTGGTGGATGCTCGGCTTCGGCGTGCTCACCGCTGCCGCCGGCGTGATGATGCTCAGCTGGCCCGAGGAGACCGTCCGGATCGTCGCGATCATCATCGGCATCCAGCTGCTGGTGGCCGGGGTGGTCCGGTTCGTCAGCGCCTTCGGGCACGAGGAGCGCGGGACGGAGGGCCGCGCCCTGCGGGTGCTGCTCGCGCTGCTCGCGATCCTGGCCGGTGTGCTCTGTCTGCGGCACCAGTTGCAGACGATCGGCTTCCTCGCGGTGGTCGTCGGGCTCTACTGGCTGCTCTCCGGTGCGGTGACGCTCTGGGTGGCGATCAGCGAGCAGGACCTGCCGTACCGCGGACTGATGCTCTTCTTCGGCGCGCTCGGCATCGTGGCGGGCATCGTGGTGCTCAGCTACCCGGTGGGGTCCGCGATCGTGCTGGCCCGGCTGATCGGGCTGTGGCTGCTGCTGCTCGGGCTCTTCGAGGCCGCCATGTCGTTCGCGGTGCGGGCCTCGGCGCGCCGACTGCAGCAGGCCGCGGGCTGAAGGGCCCCGAAAGGCGCCGCCGGGCTCAGCGCGACGTACGGCGCCGGGAGAGCAGCAGCGGCAGCGCGGAGAGCACCACGACCGCGAGCACCACCGGCAGCAGGTAGTCGTCTATCCGCGGGAACGAGCTGCCCAGCGCGTAGCCCGCCAGGATCGTGCTCTGGGTCCAGAGCAGCCCGCCGACCACCTGCCAGAGCGTGAACGTCCTGGTCGGCACGCGCAGGACGCCGGCCAGCGGGCCGAGCACCGAGCGCACCATCGGCACGAAGCGCCCGAGCACGATCGCCTTGCGCTGGCCGTACCGGTCCAGCAGGTGTTCGGCCCGGGCCGCGGTGCTCTTCAGCCGGGTGCTGCGGCTGCGCGCGAGCAGCGGCTGCCCGCCGTGCCGGCCGATCAGAAAGCCCAGCTGGGTGCCGACGATCGAGCCGGCCCCCGCGCAGAGCAGCACCTGCCAGAGCGTGAGGTACGGCCCGTGGTGCGTGCTCGCGGTGGTGCCGGACGCGCAGAGCACGCCCGCCGGGAAGAGCAGCGTGTCGCCCGGCACGAAGAAGCCCACCACCAGCAGCCCGGCCTCGACGAACGTCACCAGCAGGACCGCCAGCGCGCCGTAGGAGGCGAGCAGCGAGGAGCCGCTGGTGACGTTGAGCGCCGTCGAGACCATCCGTTACCCCCTCCCCCCGGCCGGTCCGCTCTGGGCCCGGTGTGCGGGGCCGCTGCCCCGTGATCTTGTCCCCACTGTAGTTCGCCCGACAGGCCCTGGGTCAGGGCTGGCGTGGTTGCGGCTGCACCGGTCGCAGCGCCAGTTCGGGGCGGCCGCGGGCAGCCTGGAGGCCGGCCTGGTCCGCATCGTTGCGCACCAGCACGCCGGCCTGCTCGACCGAGAGCGGCTGTGCGAACAGGTAGCCCTGGCCGAGCGGGCAGCCCATCGCGGCCAGCAGGTCGCGCTGGGTGCTGTCCTCGATCCCCTCGGCGATCACCTGGACGCCGAGCGTGTCGGCGATCCGGGCGATCCCCTCGACCAGCGCGTACTGCTGCGGGGAGTGCGCCAGCCCGTCGATGAAGGACTTGTCGATCTTCAGGATCGAGATCGGGAACTCGCGCAGGTAGCTCAGCGAGGAGTAGCCGGTGCCGAAGTCGTCGATGGCGATGCCGACCCCGAGGTCGCCCAGTGCCCGCATGTCGGCGTGCACCCGCTCGTCGCGGCGCATCAGCACGCTCTCGGTCAGCTCCAGGACGAGCGATTCGGGTGCCAGGCCGGAGTTGCGGACGGTGTCGCGCACGACGTCCACGAAGCCGGCGTCGCGGAACTGGCGGGCCGAGACGTTCACGTTCAGCCGCAGCGGCGGGCGGTCGCCGGTGCGGCGCCGGGGGCCGCTGAGCCGCTGCCAGTCGGCGGTGTCGGCGGCGGCCCGCTCCAGCACCCAGGCGCCGAGCCGGACGATCTGCCCGCTCTCCTCGGCGACCGGGATGAACTCGTCCGGCAGCACCATGCCGCGCACGTCGTGCGGCCAGCGCACCAGCGCCTCGAAGGCCACCAGGTCGCCGTTGGCGAGGTCGACGATCGGCTGGTAGTGCAGCGCGAAGGAGGAGTCGGCGATCGCGATCGCGCTGTCCAGGTGCTCGTTGAGCTCGTGCCGTTCGATCAGCCCGGCCTGCAGGGCCGGCTGGTAGTGGCGCCACTGGCGCTTGCCGGCCGCCTTGGCCGCGTAGAGCGCGAGGTCGGCGTGGGTGAGCAGCTCGGCCGCGTGCACGCTGTCGTCGGTCGTCGCGACGCCGATGCTGGCGGTCACCCGGACGGCGCCGGAGCTCAGCTTGAACGGCTCGGTGAACGCGCCCAGCACGCTGTCGGCGATCGCCTCGACGTCGGTGGGCCGCAGGGCGTCCTCGACCAGCACGGCGAACTCGTCGCCGCCGAGCCGGGCCGCGGTGTCCGAGGTGCGCAGCGCGCTGGAGACCCGCAGTGAGACGGCGATCAGCAGCTCGTCGCCGACCGCGTGCCCCTGGGTGTCGTTGACCACCTTGAAGTCGTCGACGTCCACGAAGAGCACGCCGGTCACGGTGCCCGCCCGCATGCTGCGGGAGAGCGCGTGGTCCACCCGGTCGAGGAAGAGGACCCGGTTGGCCAGGCCGGTCAGCGAGTCGTGGAACGCCCGGTGGGTCAGCTCGCGCTCCATCTTGCGCTGCTCGGTGACGTCACGCAGGGTGAGCACCAGTCCGCCGACGGTCGGGTCCTGGCGCAGGTCGTTGCAGTGCACCTCGGCCTCGATCGGGATCCCGTCCTTGCGCAGCAGCCGCCAGTGCTCGCGCTGCTCGCTGCTGCCGCGCGAGCGCATCCGGACCAGCGCGTTGCCGATCGCGCGGCTGTCCTCGGTCGGCACCAGGTCGGTCAGCCGCCGCCCGTCCAGACTCGGGTAACCGAGCACCCGTTCGGCGGACGCGCTGGCGTAGCGGATCCCGTCGTCGTCGGCGGTCAGGATCAGGATCACGTCGGAGGCGTTCTGCACCACCGTGCGGAAGTACGCCTCGCTGTTGCGCCGGTTGACCTCCTGACTCAGCATCACCCGCTCCAGCGCGAGCGCCGACTGCGCGGCGACGATCTCCAGCGAGCTCCATAAGGCGGTCAGCTCCTGCGCGGTGCCGGTCACGATCAGCATGCCGAGCAGCGGGTCGCCGGACGGGCGCTCCTCCAGCGCCATCGGGCTGAGCAGCGCGGACGGCTTGCCGCCGAGCAGGCCGGCGAGTTCGCTGCCGAGCTCGCCGGTGGGCAGCAGCTGGGTCTCCTTGACCGAGGCGAGCACGAGCAGCCGGTCGGACCTGGTGCCGCCGGGGTGGGTGCCGCCGGAGTGGGGGGCGCCGTTGTGCTGCGCCTGGCGCACGTGCAGCACGCCGTTCTCGTTGATCGCGAGCAGCGCGCGGTGGTCGTCGTTGCGCGGCATCAGCCGGGTCGCCACCGCCTGCACGGCGCCGGCCACCTCACCGACGGTGACGGCGGAGGTCAGCGAGGCGCCGGCCTCGCGCAGCGCGCGTTCGCGGGCGATCGCCTGACGGTGCACCAGCACCACGCCGGCCAGCCGGGCGAGCACCAGCAGGAAGAGCACCGCGGAGAAACCGCCGATCAGGGCGGCGTGCGAGGTGTCGCCCTGCGAGGCGCCGAGCACCAGGATGCCCGGTGCGATCAGCGAGGCGAGGGTGAGCAGCGCGAGCCGGCCGGCCGTGATGTCGCTCTGCTGGGTGGGGATCGGCCGGGTCAGCTCGACCATCGACGGGTGCAGCGCGGCGGCGCCCCAGGCGCAGTAGAAGGCGGCCCAGCCGAGGTCCACCGGCGTGCCGATGTGCCAGGTGCCGTGCAGCTGGATCAGGCCGTACAGCGTGTCGGAGACCAGCAGGCCGACGGTGCCGACGGTGAGCAGCAGCAGGGCGGGGCTGTTGCCGCCGCGGGGGACGAGCAGGCGCAGCAGCATCGCGAGGATCAGGATGTCGCCGAGCGGGTAGGCGATCGAGACGGCCTTCGACAGCGCGCTCAGCTCGGGGGTGTGGACGTACGGCAGGATCAGGTAGATCCAGGCGAGCAGACCCAGGCCCACGGTCAGCGTCAGTGCGTCGATCAGGCTGGCGCGGTCCTGATGGGCCGTCCGCCAGCGGATGAACCCCAGCACGCCGGCCGCGTACAGCAGGTACTCGGCGAGGTAGAAGCCGTCGGCGACCGACGGGAACGGGTTGTTCAGGTGCAGGAACTGGGTCTGCACCACCTGGACGACCTCGCCGCTGGTGAAGCTGAAGTTCGCTGCCGCGAGCAGTAGCCAGGGCAGTGGGTGGGCGGGCCGGTTGAGCCGGACGCCGACCAGGATGGCCGCCACGCCACCGAGTCCGATCCCGGTCCACCAGATGATCCGCTGCGTCGGATAGGCGTAGTAGATCCCGGTGAACGTCACCATCCACACGAGGTAGCCGAGCATCAGCTGCTGTCGTCGAAGGGTCAAGAGTGCTACCTCCTGCGCGACATCACCGGGTGGGCCGGATGGGACTCGCGGCGCGCGCGGCGCGGCGCCGCAGGAGTTCGGGGTGGAACCTCTGGTGCGGGGAAATGCGTCGGGCGAAATCTGTCGGGCGAATCGTGGAGTCGGCCGGATTCGGTGAATTCTCGGGAAGGGAACGGGGAATCCGGCCCGATCGGCAAGACGCCTGTGTGATCAGTATAGTTGGCATGGACAGCGGCGCGCCCGGCCGAGCCGGAGCGCCCCGCCCGACACCCCGGCTGCCACCAGGCGGGCTCCCCGTCCACCGAATCGGACGGGCACCCGCACGCGCTGGCCCCGGGACGACATCGCTGCCCGCCGGAGCCGGGTATCCCGATCGCGCTGTTTCGGCCGCCCCAGCTGAGGTCAGAACCGTGGATGGTCTCTCCCCGAACAGCAGTAGCCACCACCTGGTGCTGTGCAATGCCGACGGGCAGTACACGATCTGGAGTGGCGGCAACCCGGTTCCCTCGGGATGGCGGAGCGTGTCCGAGGCGGAGTCCCGCCAAGGTGCGCTCGCCGAGATCGGCCGGCTCTGGAGTGGTCCGGGCGGGGCGGCCGGCGTCGGAACCGATGCCAGGGCGACCGCGGGGCGGGGCCCGGTCGGCGGTGACACCGTCCACCGGCTCTTCGCCGCCCGGGCCGCCCGTGACCCGCAGGCCGTCGCGGTGGTCGCCGAGGAGGACGAGCTCAGCTACGGCGAGCTCGACGCCCGGGCCGACCGGCTCGCGGCCGCGCTGCGCGGGCTCGGCGTGCGGCGCGGGGCGGTGCTCCCGGTCTGCCTGCCGCGCAGCGCCGACCTGGTGGTGGCGCTGCTCGCGGCACTGAAGGCCGGCGCCGCCTTCCTGCCGCTCGATCCGACCCACCCGGACCGCCGGCTGGTCCAGCTGGTCAACGACTCCGGCGCTGAACTGCTGATCACCAGCCGCGGCCACCGGCGGCGCTTCGCCGACTGCCCGACCGAGCCGGTGCTGGTCGAGGAACACCGCTCCGGCGGCCGCCACACCGGCCAGGGCGCCGCTCCGCGCGGCGGTGCGGGGGAGTCGCCGGAGCAGGCCGGGCCGGCCGATCCCGCGTACCTCATCTACACCTCCGGCACCACCGGCGCACCCAAGGGCGTGCTGGTCAGCCACCGGGCGCTGGTCTTCACGCTCACCCGGGTCGCCGAGGCGTACCGGCTGTCGCCGGCCGACCGGGTGCTGCAACTGGCCGCGCTCGGCTTCGACACCTCGCTGGAGCAGATCTTCGCGACGCTGCTCAGCGGCGCCACCCTGGTGCTCGGCGGCGCCACCACCTGGGCGCCGACCGAACTGCTCGACCGGCTGCCGCGGCTGGGCCTGACCGTCGCCGACCTGACGCCCGCCTACTGGCACCAGTTCCTCGGACTGCTCTCGGACCGGGACCCGGCGCCACCGGGCCTGCGGTTAGTGATCGTCGGCGGCGACACCGTGCACGCCGACGACTGCCGCAACTGCCTGCGCCGGCTGCCCGGCGCCCGGCTGCTCAACGCGTACGGCGTCACCGAGGCGGCGGTCACCTCCACCCTCTGGGAGGCCAGCGCGGCCGTGCTGGACGCGGCCCCGGCGGCGCCGGTGCCGATCGGCAAGCCGCTGGCCGGCGCCCGGGTGCACCTGCTGGACGGCGAGCTGCGCCCGGTGCGCCCGGGGGAGAAGGGCGAGATCCACCTGGGCGGACCCGGCCTGGCGTTCGGCTACTGGCGCGCGGCCGGGCCGACCGCCGAGCGGTTCCTGCCGGACCCGTACGCGGACGGCCCCGGCGAGAGGATGTACCGCACCGGGGACGCCGGCCGCTGGCGCGCCGACGGCAACCTGGAGCTGCTCGGCCGGTTCGACGACCAGGTGAAGATCCGCGGCTTCCGGGTGGATCCGGTCGAGGTCGAGTCGGTGCTGGCGGCCCACCCGCTGGTCCGGCTGGTCCGGGTCAGCTCCGACGAGGACGGTGACGGTGACCGCCCGCTGACCGCCTACTACACGCTGGTGGACCGGACCGACTCGGATGCCGCCGGTCGCCGCGCCGCGCTGCGCCGGTTCCTGGCCGAGCGGCTGCCGGACTTCATGGTGCCCGCCGAGTTCGTGCTGCTCGACCGGATGCCGCTCACCCCGGCCGGCAAGATCGACCGCCGGCGCCTGCCGCGCACCGAGCCGATGGTGCGGCGCCGCCGCGAGGAGGTGCACAACCGGGTCGTGCTCGAACCGCCCGGCCGTGCCATCGGCTCGCCGGCCGCCCGGGCCGCGGTGGCGCAGCTCTGGTCGCAGGTGCTCGGGGTCGAGCGGGTCACGGACGAGGACGACTTCTTCGACCTGGGCGGCAACTCGCTGCTGCTGATGGAGATGCTGGCCCGGGCCCGGATCATGTTCGGCATCGACGTCGGCTGGATCCGCTTCCTGACCCGCTCGCTGCTGCGTGACGCGGGCCTGGGCCAGTTCGCCGCCGCGATCGACACCGCGCGCGGCGGCACGGCGGCCGTCAGTGGGCAGGCGGTGGACCTGGCGGCCGAGGCCGTCCTGGCGGACCTGCCGGTGCGCACCGGCGGCGCGCCGCGACCGCGCCGGGACCGGCCGGCCGAACTGCTGCTGACCGGCGCGACCGGGTTCTGCGGCACCCACCTGCTCGCCGCGCTGCTGGCCGGCACCGAGGCCCGGATCCACTGCCTGGTCCGCGCGCCGGACGAGGAACACGCACTGGAGCGGCTGCGCGCCGCGCACCAGCGGTTCCGGCGCGAGGACCTGGCCTCCGCGCGGGTGGTGCCGCTGGTCGGCGACCTGACGCTGCCGCTGCTCGGCCTGACCGAGCAGCGCTTCGACGAGCTGGCCGGCTCGCTGGACGGGATCCACCACCTCGGCGGCCAGGTCAACTTCATCTATCCGTACCACCAGTTGCGGGCGGCGAACGTCGGGGCGACCCGTGAGGTGGTCCGGCTGGCGGGTCGCTCCCGGGGCATCCCGGTGCACTACCTGTCCAGCCTCGCGGTGCTGGCCGGCTTCGGCGCGGCCGGGGTGACCGAGGTGACCGAGGAGACGCCGCTGGCCCACCAGGACCAGCTCGGCGTCGGCTACGTGGAGAGCAAGTGGGCGGCCGAGGCGCTGCTGCACAACGCCGCCGCGGCCGGGCTGCCGGTCACCATCGTGCGGACGAACGACGTGACCGGAGACCTGGCCACCGGGGTGATGAACACCGGGACCGAGATCTGCGCACTGGTCAAGTACGTCGCGGAGACCGGTAGTTGCCCGGACGTGCAGCTGCCGCTCGACTTCGTGCCGGCCGACCGGTTCAGCGAGGCGTTCGCCTACCTGGCGACGCATGCGGACGCGGCCGGCGAGGTCTTCCACCTGGTCAGCCCGCGGCCGGTCCTGGTCGGGGTGCTCGCCGAGCGGCTGCGGGCGTTCGGCTATCCGGTCGAAGAGGTGCCCTACCAGGCCTGGGTGGAGGAGCTGGTGCGGTTCGCGGCCGGGCACCCGACGCATCCGATGACGGCGTTCGTGCCGCTCTTCGTCGAGCGCTGCCCGGGGACCGAGTTGTCGATCAGCGAGATGTACTTCCGCCCGACGTTCCCGCGGTTCGGCCGGGCGAACGCGGAGCGGGCGCTGCGCGGCAGCGGGATCGAGCTGTCGCCGGTGGACGACGCGCTGCTCGACCTGTACCTCGGTCAGCTGCTGGCCTCGGGCTGGCTGGCGGCGCCGGTGCGGACCGCCGTCCCGAGGAGCCCGCGATGACGGCGCTGCCGGGCGGGTCGGGTAGGTCAGGGGACGGGGACGGGGGCGGGGAGTGGAGCTGGGCGGCGGTGGATCCGGCCGGTGCGCCCGGTGACGCGCCGGCCGCGTTCTGCGCCGACCTCTCGGCGGCCGGCCTGCTCGCGGCCTACCGGCGGGGCCTGTTCCCGATGCCCGCGCCGGACGAGTACGCCCGCTGCCTCAACGAGGCGCTCTTCGAGGAGCAGGTCGCGGCCGGCGCGATCGCGGTGCCGCCCGGCGCCGAGGTGCCGTACCAGGTGGCCTGGTGGTCGCCGGACCCGCGCCCGGTGATCGCCCCGGGCCGGGTGCACCTCGGGCGTCGGCTGGCGCGCCGGCTGCGCAACACGCTGCACTGGACGACCAGCGTGGACCGCGCGTTCGGCCCGGTCCTGGCGGCCTGCGCCGCCGGGCGCGAGCAGCACTGGCTGACCGGCGAACTGCGCGAGGGCCTCAGCCGGTTGCACCAGGAGGGCTGGGCGCACAGCGTGGAGGTCTGGGCGGACGGGGAGTTGATCGGCGGCGCGTTCGGCGTGCTGGCCGGGCCGGTGCTCAGCCTGGACTCGATGTTCCACCGCCGGCCGGATGCCGGCCGGGTGGCCGTCGCCGATCTGGCGGCCCGGTTCGGCGAGGCCGGCGGGCAGTTGGTGGACGTGCAGTGGGACAGTCCGCACCTGCGCACGCTCGGGGCGACCCCGATCGCCCGGGCGCGCTACCTCGCGGTGCTGGGTGAGGGGGGCGAGGGTGGTGCGCCCGCCGTGTCGCCGACCGCCCTGCCGACCGCGCTGCGGCCGGCGGCCCGGCTGGCCCGGCCGGCCTGAACCGACCTGCCAGTGTGGTGGGTTGAGCGGTATTGCACTCGTGCACGACCTGACGTAGTCGCCCGTGGGGCCCGACGGGCTGAAAAGCCGCAGCATGTCGGATGTGGTGTAGACGAGTTGATGATACGTCAGACACGATCCGGGCTATGCACATATCCTTCACACGGTCCGGCGTCCGCCGCCCGCTCGGCTCCCTGCTGGCCGGTGCGCTGCTGCTCGGCGCCGCCCTGACGACCGGTCAACTGGTCCATCCACAGACCGCCCGCGCCGATGAGACCACCGTCTCGCAGGATCCGCTGCGCACCGGCTGGGATCCGAACGAGCCGGGGCTCTCGCCGGCCCAGGTGTCCGGATCCAATTTCGGCCAGCAGTTCTCCACCGCGGTGGACGGCCAGGTCTACGCGCAGCCGGTGGTCACCGGCGGCACCGTCGTGGTCGCCACCGAGAACGACAACGTCTACGGCATCGCGGCGGCCAGCGGCGCGACGACCTGGACCCGCAACCTCGGCGCCCCGTGGCCCGCCTCCACGATCGGCTGCGGCGACCTGGCACCGAACGTCGGCGTGACCGGAACGCCCGTGGTGGACCCGGCGACCAATACCGTCTACCTCACCGCGAAGGTCAACGACGGCCCCGACGCCTCGCACCCGCACTGGTACGTGCACGCCATGGACGCCGCGACCGGCGCCGAGCGCCCCGGCTGGCCGATCGTGGTGCAGGGCTCGCCGGTCAACGACCCCAGCCGCACCTTCGACCCGAACGAGCTGGGCCAGCGCCCCGGCCTGCTGCTGATGGGCGGCTCGCTCTACATCGGCTTCGGCTCGCTCTGTGACCTCGGCAACTACGTCGGCTACCTGGCGGGTGTCAACACCTCGACCGGCGCGGTCTCGCTCTGGGCCACCGAGGACGGCTCGACCAACGCCAAGGCCGGCATCTGGATGAGCGGCGCGGGCCTGGTCTCGGACGGCGCGGGGCGGATCTTCGTCACCACCGGCAACGGCGTCTCGCCCGCGCCCGGTCCCGGCACCAGCCCGCCGGGCCAGCTCGCCGAGTCGCTGGTGCGGCTCGGCGTGAACGGTGACGGCTCGCTCGCCGCCCAGGACTTCTTCAGCCCGTCGAACGCGAGCACGCTCGACCTCAACGACACCGACTTCGGCTCCGGTGGCCCGGTCGGCCTGCCCTCGCCGGCCTTCGGCACCGCGGCCCACCCGCACCTGATGGTGACGGTCGGCAAGGACGGCCGGATCTTCCTGCTCGACCGTGACAACCTCGGCGGCCGCTCGCAGGGCCCCGGCGGCACCGACGACGTGCTCGGCGTCAGCGGCCCGTTCGAGGGCGTCTGGGGCCACCCGGCGGCGTTCGGCGGGAGCATCCCGTTCGTCTACACGGTCGGCAGCGGTGCCCCGCTGCGCGCGCTCGCGTACGGCACCACCGGCGCCGGTGCGCCCGCGCTGACCAGCATCGGCACCAGCAGCGGGACCTTCGGCTACTCCTCCGGCTCGCCGATCGTCACCTCGAACGGCAACGACCCGTCCAGCGCGCTGATCTGGGTCGAGTACACCGACGGCTCCAACGGCGCGAACGGGCAGCTGCGGGCCTACGACGCGGTGCCGGTCAACGGCGTGCTGAACCTGCGCTACTCGGCGCCGATCGGTACCACCTCGAAGTTCGCGGTGCCGGCCACCGACGGCGGCCGGGTCTTCGTCGGCACCCGGGACGGCCACGTGCTCGGCTTCGGCAGCCCCTCCGGCGCCGCGCTGACCGGCACCGCGCCGGACCTGGGTGACGTCGCGGTCAACACCACCGCGCAGACGACCGTGACGGTCACGGCCACGAAGAACGTGACGATCTCCGCGGTCACCACCGGCGGCCCGTTCACCGCGGCGCCGACCGGCCTGCCGGTCTCGCTGACGGCCGGCCAGACGTACGCCGTGCCGGTCACCTTCGCCCCGACCTCGCCCGGCGGCGCGATCGGCCAGCTCGGCTTCACCACCGACTCCGGCACCATCGACCTGGGCCTGAGCGGCTACGGCACGAGTCCGGGCCTGACCGCCTCACCACCGGCGCTCACCTTCGAGACGAGCCCGACCGGCATCACCCAGACGCTCGGCGTGACCTTCACCAACACCGGCACCGCCCCCGAGACGGTCAGCTCGACGAGCGCGCCGAACGCGCCGTTCCAGGCCACCGGCCTGCCGGCGGCCGGCAGCACGCTCCAGCCGAAGCAGTCGCTCATGGTGCAGGTCGCGTACACGCCGACCGCGGCCGGCAACGACTCCGGCTCGCTCTCGGTCACCGGCCAGAGCGGCACGGCCACGGTCGCCCTGAGCGGCAGCGCGATCGTCGGCCAGGCCAAACTGACGATCACCCCGACCAGCGTCGACTTCGGTTCGGTGCAGGTCGGCCAGACGGCGGTGCGCTCGTTCGACATCAGCAACACCGGCAACATCCCGCTCACCATCACCAAGGCCGCGCCGCCCACGGCGCCGTTCCAGACCACCAATCCGATCGCCGAGGGCCAGCAGATCGGCCCCGGTCTGGTGATCCACCAGACCGTGTGGATCAACGCGACGACGACCGGCCCGGTCACCGGCACGTACCTGATCACCTCCAACGACGGCAACGGCCCGCAGCCGGTCACCCTCACCGCGAACATCACCCCGCCGCCGACCGCAGGCCAGATCACGCTGCCCGCGCCGAGCGCCGGCGGCTGGCAGCTGAACGGCTCCGCGGCGCTGAACGGCAACGACCTGCAGCTCACCGGCGCGGTCGCGCACCAGGCCGGCTCGGCCGTCTTCGCGACCCCGGTCGCGACCGACGGGCTGACGGCGAACTTCACCTCGGTGATCGGCGGCGGCACCGGCGCCGACGGCCAGACCTTCACGCTGCTCGACCCGACCACCTCGACCCCGAAGTCGGTCGGCGGGTCCGGCGGTGGCCTCGGCTACCAGGGGCTGAACGGCGTCGCGGTGGTGCTGGACACCTTCAAGGGCGTCGGAGCCCCGGCGAGCAACTTCGTCGGGATCGCGACCGGCGGCGGCGCGAGCGGGCTGACGTACGCGCAGACCGCGACGAACGTGCCGAACCTGCGCACGGGCACGCACGCCGTCTCGGTCGCGATCAAGGGGACCACGGTCACCGTCAAGGTGGACGGCACCCAGGTGCTCCAGGCGGCGGTGCCGACGCTGACGCCGGCCGCACTGGTCGCCTTCACCGGCGGCACCGGCGGGCTCGACGACTTCCACACCGTGCGCGGCGCGGCGATCACCGCGACCTCGTACGCCGTCGCACCGCCGGCCGCGAACGACGGCTGGACGTTCAACGGCTCGGCCGCGATGTCCGGCACCGACCTGGTGCTGACCCAGGCGACGGTGAACCAGCGCGGCACCGCGTTCTCGGCGACCCCGATCGCCTCCGCCCACCTGCACGCGCACTTCACCGCGCAGCTGAACGGCGGCACCGGCGCGGACGGCCTGACCTTCACCATGCTGGACGCGTCCAAGGCCGGAGCGACCTCGCTCGGCACCGGCGCGAGCGGGCTCGGCTACGCGGGGCTGCCAGGCGTGGCGGTCGCGCTGGAGACGCTGAAGCACTCCGGTGACCCGTCGTCGAACTTCGTGGCGGTCGTCACCGGCGCGACCGGCAACCAGTTGCAGTACGCGGCCACCTCGACGACCGTGCCGCAGCTGCGGCAGGGCACGCACACGGTCGATGTGACGGTGACCCCGGCGAGCCACCTCCAGGTCGCGATCGACGGCAAGCAGGTGATCGACACCCCGGTCACGCTGCCGGCGAACGTGCTGCCCGGGTTCACGGCATCGACCGGCGGGGCGACCGATGTGCACACCGTGCGGGGGGTGAGCGTCAGTTACTGATACCGGCGGGTAGTACGGCGGGAGCAACCCGCGAGTAGTCCATAAGTTACCCATGAGTCCCCGGCGGCGCCGTGCTGCCGGGGACTCGTGCTGTGCGGACGAGTCGCCCGAATGCGTGTATCGATCCCTTGACTGGCGTCACCAACGCGCCATACTGGCCTCACTCCCGCTCGCCGAACGAGGTGTCGCCCATGGAGCTCTCACCCTCAGCGCATCTGGACACGTTCTGTCGCGACAGTCTTCCGCCGCCCGAACAGTGGCCTGAACTCATCTTCGAGTTACCGGAGTTGGCTTATCCGGCCCGGCTCAACTGCGCGCAGGCGCTGCTCGACGACACGATCGAGCGGCTCGGCCCCGACCGGCGCGCCCTGCTCACCCCGACGGAGCAGTGGAGCTACGGCCTGCTGCGCGACCGGGCGGACCGCGTGGCCCGGGTGCTGACCGAGGACCTGGGTGTGGCGGCCGGCAACCGGGTGCTGCTGCGTGGACCCAACAACCCCTGGCTGGTGGCCTGTTGGCTGGGCGTACTGAAGGCCGGTGCGGTGGCGGTCAGCACCATGCCACTGCTCCGGGCACCCGAACTGACCGCGATGCACGAGATCAGCATGCCGGTGGTCGCCCTCTGCGACCACCGGAGCCTGGACGAACTCACCCGGGCCCGGACTCCCGGCCTGACCGTCCTCGCCTACGGCGGCCCGGGGCCGGACGACCTGACGGCCCGGTGCGCGGCCAAGCCGGCCACGCCGTTCACGGCGGTACCGACCGCCGCCGACGACGTCGCGCTGATCGCCTTCACCTCCGGCACCACCGGCCGCCCGAAGGCCACCCTGCACTTCCACCGAGACGTGCTCGCCAACGCCGACACGTTGGGCTTGCAGATCATCAACTCGCAGTCTTGATCTCTGCCGGAAGAGTGATGCCTTGGGTCGTGGCGAGCTTGTAGAGGGCGTCCAGGTCGGACAGTTGGGCTCCGGCAGGCTCGATGGTGTGGCCTGCGGCCTGGAGGAGGTTGCGGACGTCGCGGATGCGGCGGTTGACGGTCTCGGGTGTGACACAGAAGAGCCGGGCCACGGCGACCTGCGGGAGACCGAGCCGCTGGTGGAGCAGAACGGCCAGGAGGCGGTCGGCCAGGGTGAGAACCGGTCGCCGGCCGGTGGTGCCGTCGCCCTTGACGCGGGGCCGGTGGCCGCGCCGCTTGTCGAGTTGGCCCTCGCGCTGGGTGTCGTGGAGGGACGTGAGCGTGGTGATCAGGGCGTCCCACTCGGGTGCGGGTAGGCCGGTCAGGATCGGGTGGCAGAGCCAGGCGAGGTCGGGGCTGGGTTGGTCGAACGGGTCGGGGGCATCGCTGACCTGGGCGTATTCCTCGGGCCGCAGGGAGTAGTTCCACTCGCCGTGCCAGTCGTGGCGGTCCAGGGGCAGGGCGTCCATCTGCCGGTCGCCGACCGTCACACCGGTGGGGTAGGTGGCCGTGTCGAGTTCGGCGTGGACGGTCAGACCGGTGCGGGTGGTCGTTGCGGCGATGCTGTTCACGATGACCTCGTGGCTGCTCAGGGGCCTGCCGCGCCAGTTCATGGTGATGTGGGAGAACAGCCGGTGTTCGACCCTGTTCCATTTAGATGTACCCGGCGGAAAATGACACACAGTGATGATCAGGCCGGTCTCCACGGCGAGGGCAGCGAGTTCGGCCTTCCAGGCACGGGTGCGGTAGCCGTTGGAGCCGCCGGCGTCCGCGGTGACCAGCAGGCGCCGGGCACCGGGGTAGGCGGTGTGCCCGGCGCCGCGCCACCATCGCCTGATCGATTCGACCGCGAACGCGGCGGTGTCGTGGTCGGTGCCCACGTTCACCCAGCCGGTGTTCGCGGCCAAGTCGTAGATGCCGTACGGGATCGCCTTGCCCAGTTCCTTGTCGGGGAAGTCATGGGTGGAGACCGCGACCGGGTGGCCTGCGCGCTCCCACTCCCGGCCGCCGTTCTTGTAGGGGCCGACGAGCTCTTTCTTCTTCGTGTCCACGCTGACCACCGGGTCGCCACCCGCCTGGTGAGCCTTGGCCTGTTCGTTGATGTAGCGGAACTGGCCGTCCCGGTCGGGATGTTGGCGACCCTCGATGGTCTTGGCGTTGCCCTGGAGGCTGAAGCCCTCCTCGCGCAGCAGGTCCCCGACCGTGTCCGCCGAGATCCGGTACCCCTGGCGGGTGAGCCGGTCGGCGAGGTGGCGGGTGGACTTGGTGGTCCAGCGCAGCGGGGACATCGGATCGCCGCGCTCGTCGGGCTCGACCAGCGCCAACAGTGCGGTTCGCAGGGCGGGTTCCAGGTCGACGGCGCGCTTGCGGCCGCCGCCCGGCCTCCGCACCCGGCCCAGCGGCGGCTCGCCGGACTCCAACTCGTCCACCCCGGCGGACACGGTCGCCTCACGCACCCCGGCGGCACGGGCGACGTGCCTGATCCCGCCATGCCCGATCGACCGGGCCTCCGCACCCAGCAGCAACCGCCGCTGCCGCTCGTCCAGGTGCGGCATGATCGCCTCGAACTTGGCCTGCAGCAAAGCCTGCTGCTCCCGCGATGTTCTCATAGCACATCAACGAGCCAGAACACCGGAAGCCACGGGTTACTTCTCTGCAAGCCCTT
>NZ_JBWXUE010000035.1:0-83937 GCF_057158765.1 Kitasatospora sp. NEAU-69 | reverse complement strand
TCGGCGCGCTCGTGGCGGCCCGACATGACGTCGGCGAGCGGTACGCAGCCGCCGAGGTCGGCCGCCTCCCGGTGCAGTGCGGCCTCGGTGACCTCCTTGATCACCGGGGCGATCGCCCGCAGCGTGATCTGGGCACGGCGGTGGTCGGTCAGCCGCAACCGCAGTGCGGCTCCGGTGAAACTGACGGCGAACGCGAACAGGTCGCCGGCCACCGCCTGTTCGGCGCCCACGCCGCCGGCCGCGTACGCTACGCCGGCCGCGACGGCCTGACAACAGGGCGTCCGCTTCGCTGCCACCAGCTCCGCGAAGCGGTCCAGGGCGGCGCCGCCCAGCGCGAGTTGCGCCGTGTCCAGCATCTGCCGTCCGGTCCGGGTGGCGGCCAGCCGCAGCTCGCGGTTGAGCTTGCTGGCGTGCAGCCGTTGGTCGATCTCGACGACGGTGTCCCAGTCCCCTTTGGTGGCGGCCCGGTTGGCGATGGCGAGTGCGGTGGCGTCGGCCGGGCCGACCGAGTGGCGCAGGAGGTCGGTGAGTAGTGCGGGCATGCTGTGCTGGTCGACCTGCCCGGCCTGTCGGAAGCCCTCCAGGCTGTGGGAGAGGGTGTAGAGGCCGCTGGGGAACGCGGAGTCGGTGAGTTGGAGGCTGACCAGCAGTGCGTCGAGGGTGGCGGTCATGCGAGGTAGAAGAGGTGGTTGAGCGGCAGGGTTTCGGCCGGCGCGATGGTGGCCGGTTCGCCGTCCAGCGTCACCTGGTACGTCTCCGGGTCGACCTCGATCCGGGGCAGCGCGTCGTTGCGCACCATGTGCTGCTTGCCCACCGTCCGGCAGTGCCGAACCGGCAGCACCCGGCTCTCCAGGCCGAGTTCGGTCGGCACCCCGCGGTCGATGGCGGCCTGGGACATGAAGGAGACGCGGGTGGCCTGTCGGGCGCGGCCGTAGGCGCCGTACATCGGGCGGTAGTAGATCGGCTGGGTGGTGGGCAGCGAGGCGTTGGGGTCGCCCATCAGCGCCCAGTTGACCATGCCGCCCTTGATGACCAACTTGGGTTTGGCGGCGAAGGAGTTGATCGGCCACAGCACGATGTCGGCGAGTTTGCCGGGCTCGAGTGAGCCGATGTAGTCGGCGGTACCGGCGGCGATCGCCGGGTTGATGGTCAGCTTGGCCAGGTAGCGCAACACCCGGAAGTTGTCGTGGCGTTCGCTGTCGCCGCCCAGCTTGCCGCGCTGGTCCTTGCAGTGGTGGGCGGTCTGGAACGCCCTCGCGAAGGACTCGCCGATGCGGCCCATGGCCTGGGAGTCGGAGGAGAAGATGCTGATCACGCCCTCGTCGTGCAGCACGGTCTCGGCGGCCACCGTCTCCGCGCGCACCCGCGAATCGGCGAAGGAGACGTCCTCGGGGATGTGGTGGCTCAGGTGGTGGCAGACCATCACCATGTCGAGGAGCTCGTCGATCGAGTTCACCGTGTACGGCAGCGTCGGATTGGTCGAGGAGGGCAGGACGTTGGGCTCGCCGGCGATCCGCATGATGTCGGGGGCGTGACCACCGCCGGCGCCCTCGGTGTGGAAGGTGTGGATGGTCCGGCCATCGATCGCCGACACCGTGTCCTCGTAGAAACCCGACTCGTTCAGGGTGTCGGTGTGGATGGCGACCTGCACGTCGTACTCGTCGGCGACCCGCAACGCGGTGTCGATCGCCGCCGGCGTGGTGCCCCAGTCCTCGTGCACCTTCAGACCGCACACACCCGCCTCGACCTGCTCACGCAGCGCCTCGGGCAGTGAGGCGTTGCCCTTGCCGAGCAGGCCCACGTTGACCGGCAGGTCCTCCACCGCCTGGTACATCCGCCCGATGTTCCACGGCCCTGGCGTGCAGGTCGTGCCGTTGGTGCCATCGGTGGGCCCGGTGCCACCACCGATCAGCGTCGTGATGCCGTTGGTCAGGCCCTCCTGGACCTGCTGCGGGGCGATGAAATGGATGTGCGTGTCGATACCACCGGCCGTCGCGATCAGATGCTCACCCGAGATCACCTCCGTGCCAGGGCCGATCACCAGCTTCGGATGCACACCACTCTGCAACCGCGGGTTCCCGGCCTTGCCGACCGCCGTGATGAAACCGTCCCTCACACCGATGTCACCCTTGACGACACCCAGCACCGCATCCAGCACCACCACATTGGTGATCACCAGATCCAGCGCACCCTGCCCACTGGTCGCGGCCGGATCCTGGGCCATGCCGTCCCGGATGACCTTGCCACCGCCGTAGACCGCCTCGTCGCCGTAGTGGCCCTGGTTGAAGTCGTGCTCGACCTCCACCACCAGGTTGGTGTCGGCGAGGTGGAACCGGTCACCGACGGTCGGACCGAACAAGTCGGTGTACTGCCTGCGAGGGATCATCGCCATCAGAGCTCGCCCCCCGTGTGCTCGATCGCTGCGCCCCGGAAACCGAGTTCACCCGCGCGGCGCAGCGCCTTGGCGCGGGTGTCCGTCGAGCCGAGGCCGCCGTTCACCAGGCCACTGAAGCCGACCAGGCGGCGACTGCCCGCGTACGCCGTCAGCTCGACCTCTCGGGTGTCCCCCGGTTCGAACCGGACCGCGGTGCCGGCTGGCAGGTCCAGGTGCATGCCGTAGGACCGGTTGCGGTCGAACGCCAACGCCCGGTTGACCTCGAAGAAGTGGTAGTGCGACCCGACCTGGACGGCCCGGTCGCCGGTGTTACTCACCGACAATCGCACCTTCTCCCGGCCCGCGTTGATCTCCACGGGATCGTCTCCGTACAGGTAGGCGGGTCTGCCTGCCATGGCGTCTCTCTTTCGGACGTGCGTCGGCGTGGTGGGGGCGCGGTCAGTGCTGGTGGGCCGCGTGCGGATGGGGGCCGGGGTGGGGGTGCGGGTGGCCGTGGCCGTGGCCGGCTGCGATTCCGGCGGTGATGCCGTCCTCGCCGTGGCCGAGCAGGTGCAGGGCCGCGGCGGCGCGGGCGTGCAGCACCTCGGCGACGGCCCGGTGACTCAGCAACGGGCCGCCGAAGCCGGCTGGGAGCTGGGCGACCCGTCGGGCGCCGAGGCGGCGACAGCGCTCGAGCCCCTCGGCGATGTCCGGGTCGCCGCCGTCGAAGGCGACCTCGACCGTGCGGTGCTTGCCGTACTGACGCACCAGCCGGGCTGTCCGGTACAGCTCCGCATCCGCCTCCGGGCCGGCGGCGGGTGCCGTGACCAGCAGGGCGTCCGCGTCCGGCTGGGCGCCGGCGGCGGCCCGGAGCCAGCCGACCAGGTGGCCGGTGGTGCCGAACGGCTCGGTGAGGGCGAGCCGGCCCGGACCGGCCGACCCGGCCAGCCAGCGCAGTGCGCGCGCTGTGTCCGCCACCAGCTCGGGGTCCCGGCCCAGGGTCATCGGGACCACGCAGACCGGCTGGGTACCGAGGGCGAGGGCGTCGGTGACGGCCCGGATGAGCTCGCGCCCGACCGGTGCGGCGCGCAGCGCGTATCCGTGCTCGGTGAGGCTGTACAAGTCCCGGGCGCCGTTGCTCTCGTGGCCGCCGGCCAGGACGAGCGTGACGGCGGGCCGCGGGTGAGTCGGGGAGGTGGGCCGCACTGTTCAGGCGCCGACCGGGTCGTGGCAGGAGACCAGCTTGGTCCCGTCCACGAAGACCGCCTCGACCTGGAGCAGCGGGAGCATCTCGCGCACGCCGGGCATCACGTCCTCGGAGCTGACGACCGTCTTGCCGAGCTCCATGCACTCGGCCAGCGAGAGGCCGTCCCGGGCGCCCTCCATGAGCGCTTCGCTGATCAGCGCGACGGCCTCGCTGTAGTTGAGCTTCACACCGCGGGCGCGACGGCGGCGGGCCAGATCGGCCACCACGTAGATGTACAGCTTGTCGATCTCCCGCGGGGCGAGGTTCATCGGACCCTCCTTCGAGAGGTTCAGGGGTGGGTGAGCACGGCGGTGCAGGCGACCCGCCGGAAGCGTCTGCCCATGGGAGCAACGGTTTGTTTCGGGGAGTTTGACGAATTGTCACAACCACCGGACCGGTTGCCGGATATGTTGGAACGTACAAGCACGAGTGGCTGAACCGTCCGCCCTGATGTCAGATCACACAGTTGCCCGGGTCACTGTCGGGACCTCTAGAGTCTCCACATCCGGATGCCGGCACCCCGTACCAGGCGGGATCAACGCCTCCCGGACGTTCTTCCCTCCCTCTTCTCCCCCCTCTCCTCGCCACCCCTGGCACCGTTCCTGCCGCCAGGAACACCTCGTCGTAGCGCCCGGCCTGACACGGCGCTGTCCGCGCACAACCGGAGGTCCCGATGCACCCGCAGAGCGAGTCCGAGAGCGCCACACCCGGCCCCGCGCCGGCCCATCCCGTCGACCAGGTGCTGCCCGCACCCCGGCTGGCGGTCCTCGGTCTCCAGCACGTCTTCATCATGTACGCGGGCGCTGTGGCCGTCCCGTTCATCGTGGGCAGCGCCCTCAAGCTCGACCTGCACACCATCGCCCTGCTGGTGAACGCGGACCTGCTGGTAGCCGGCATCGCGACGATCATCCAGGCGGTCGGCATCTCCCACCTCCTCGGCGTCCGGCTGCCGGTGGTGGCCGGTGCCACCTTCACCGTGGTCAGTCCGATGATCACCATCGCCGCCAGGCACGGACTGCCCACGGTCTACGGCGCGATGCTCGTCTCCGGCGTGTTCGGCCTGCTCATCGCGAAACCCTTCGCCAAGATGATCAGGTTCTTCCCGCCGCTGGTGGCGGGCACGGTCATCGTGATCATCGGGCTCTCACTGATCGGCCCGGCAGCGGGCATGATCGCCGGCCATGACACCTCGGCCGCCGACTACGGGAAGCTGTCGCACATCGCCCTCGCCTTCGGCGTGATCGCGCTGATCGTGCTCTTCAGCCGGCTGCTGAACGGCTTCCTGGGCCAGCTCGCGCCGCTGCTGGCGCTGGCCCTCGGCACCCTGGCTTCGATCCCGCTGCACCTGTTCGACCTGAGCGGTGTCCGCTCCGCAGGCTGGTTCGGCATCGCCGCGCCGTTCCACTTCGGCGCACCCCGGTTCGACGCGGCGGCGATCATCTCGATGTGCGTCGTGATGCTGGTGACCTACACCGAGTCCACCGCGGACATGCTCGCGGTGGCCGAGATGACCGGCAAGGAGCTGACCGACGCCGACATCGCGCGCGGCCTCGCCACCGACGGCCTGTCCGCCGTGCTCGGCGGCTTCATGAACTCCTTCCCCGACACCGCGTACGCGGAGAACGTCGGCCTGGTCCAGATGACGGGGGTGCGCAGCCGCTGGGTGGTCGCCGTGGCGGGCTGCTTCCTGCTGGTGATGGGCCTGGTGCCCAAGGTCGGTGCGCTGATCGCGGCCGTCCCCGAGCCGGTGGTCGGCGGCGCGGCCCTGGTGATGTTCGCGATGGTCACCGCGGTCGGCGAGCAGACGCTGAGGAAGGTCGAGTTCAACGGCAACCACAACCTCCTGATCGTCGCGGTCTCGCTCGGCGTCGGCCTGCTGCCGGCGGTCGCCACCGACCCGCACGGCAACGAGGTGTTCTTCCAGCACTTCCCCGCCTGGGCGCAGACCATCTTCGGCAGCCCGATCACCCTGACGGTACTCCTCGCCTTCACCCTCAACCTGCTCTTCAACCACCTCCACCTGCCGACCCCCGGTCCCACCTCGCCGCCCGCCGCCACAGAGACGGAGGCGGCGACGGAGCCGGAGCCGGAGCCGGAGCCGGATCGGGTGCCGCCGGTGGCGGGTTGTTCGACGTCATGCGCTCAGCGGGCCACCTCGTCATCACAGACGTTCTTCTGGGAGTCCCCGCACCCCGGCGTCTCCACAGCGCGAACCCGACTGTGCGGGTGCGACGGCTGACCACCGCGCTGCCGACACCCCGTTGCCCCCACGCACTCATCGGCCGGCCTTGACCGAGCGCCCGGGCAAGGCCGCCTGACGAACAGTCACTCTTCAGCCGACTCCACGATCACCAACGCACCATGGCTTCCGGGGCGGACCCTGTGCCCGGCTCCCGCCGGCACCATGTACAGCTCGCCCGCCCGGACCGTCACCGGCGTGCCGTTCACGTCCAGCTCCAGTCGGCCGTCGAGCACGATCAGCGCCTCATCAGTAGCGTGGCTCTCCTCCGCCACCGACAGCTCGTCCATGCGCAGGACCTTCACGCAGGTCGCCCCCACCTGGCCCAGCCTGCGAGAGCTCCACGCTTGCGGCAGACCAGCCGCAGTCGCCATCAGATCGACCACACTCACGGCACACCCCTCCCAACGGACCCGTTCGGTCGCGCCGACCAGTCCCGCATCAAGATCAATGGATGCCTCGGAAACTACCCGAGCAGGAGCACGAAGCGGTCGACCGTTTGGCAAAGACTTCCGTCTTCCACCGACGGGCGCGGGGTGGTCAGCCATGCCGGATCTCTGACCGCGCCTCGCCGGCGGGCGGCCGTGCGATAAACAGCCCTTTGACAGCGACTATATGACGGATCATCAGTTGCCACAGTCATTCCTGTTCCCCCGCCACGGCCCTACTGTTCTGTCAGACAGACGGGGGCAGACCCTGAGGGGGACCATGCACATCTACTGCGATCGCTGCGGGTTCGAACGCGACTACACCGGCGCCATGAACCAGAACGGCGTTGTGTGCGCCGTCTGCGGCTTCGGCCGCATGCGCAACGGCGTGCCGCCCCGTGGCTTCACCATCACTCCGGACCGCCGGGCGATCCCGCGCAACCTGCCCGTCCGGCCGTACAGACCGGTCACCACGGGTGGGATGGGCGTCTCCTCGGACTTCGAGTACTTCGCCGGCCAGACGGGCGGGCTGTACGAGAAGTACGTCCGCGCGAACAGCCTCTACATCGGCAAGCTGACCAACCTCTGGGTGCCCGAGCCGGAACAGTTCGCCTGGCTCACCCCGTACACCGGCAACAAGCACAACCGCGCCCACTTCACCCAACTCGTCCTCGCCAGGGTCGGGCGGGCCAAGTTCACCGACAACGGCGGCAAGCTTCCCCGGCTGATCGAGCCGTTCGTCGGCTCCGGCCAGATCTTCCTCAACGCCTCGTGCTGGGGGCCGTCGCTCAACGACGGCCTGCCACTCTTCGGTTCGATCGTGGCGGGCGATCTGAACCCGTACGTCATCGGCCTGTACCAGGCGGCCATCGAGCTCGGCGACTACTTCGTCCGCAAGTACCGCAGCCTGGCGATCGAGTGGGACACGACCCCGCAGCGCAGTTACGGGCAACTGGTGGAGGACCTGGAGTACGGCGGGCGGGCGGCGCTCGCCGGCGCCGCGGGCGATCCGGACTTCGCCCGGCTGACGATCAGCAAGTACATCTGGCTGGTCAACCGCTGCACGCGCGGCACCAAGCTCACCAAGCGCGGCGGCGTACAAGGCGCGCTCAACCCGGAGGCGGTGCCGCGCCTCCAGGAGATCCGCGACCGCGAAGTGCGCACGCTCACGGCGGTGGTGGAGCTCTGCGGGCAGGCCCCCATCGAGGACTTCGCCTGCCGCGACTTCCGGGAGACCTGCTACCTGGCCCGACCCACCGACATCGTCTTCATGGACTGCCCGTTCCCGAAGTTCACCAACGCGATCCCGCCGCGCGGCACCGCCAACCCGGAGACGTACCAGTCGGAGTCCGCCAACACCTACGGCACCGGCGACGACGGCGCCGCCTTCCAGACGCTGATCCTGGACATGGCAAGGCAGTTGGTCCAGCGGGGCACCACCGTGCTGCTCTGCAACTTCGCCAACCCGGGGCTGATCCAGGCGTACTCGCGGCTGCTCGGTGACGTCCCCGCCGCCGAACTGAAGTACTACACCTACACCTACCGCTCGCCGAGCACGCTGAGCGAGGCGTACCAGCTGACCGTCCTGCCGGGCCGCAACAACCCGACGGTCGCCGGGTGCCCGGAGCGGATCCTGTCCGACTGGGTGCGCAGCGGCGGTGACAACGCGGTCGCCGGCGAGTTCTTCGCATCGCAGGAGCGACTCAGCGCGGCCGACCGCGCGTACGACGCCCGGTACGCGGAACAGGAGCAGAAGCGCCAGGAAGCCGACGGGGACTTCGACATGGGCTAGCCTGCGCGTCTCACTCGGTGCCGAGCTCCTGCTCACCCTTGGAGGCCCCACGGTAGGGCGCGAAACGGCCATGCGGACCGCGCGGGTGAACCGCATGGCCGTTTCCGCTCACCTACCGACCGAAGGGGCGGGTGGGGCTACGGCAGCTTCCACTGCTGGTTGGTGCCGCCGGTGCAGTCCCAGATCTCCAGCCGGGTGCCGTTGGCGGTGGCGGCGGCCGGGTCGTCGAGGCAGCGGCCGGACTGGGTGCCCTTCAGGGTGCCGTCGGCTTGCGGGACCCACTGCTGGTTGGCACCGCCGTTGCAGTCCCACAACTCGACCTGGGATCCGTTGGCGGTGGCCGCGCCGGTGACGTCGAGGCACTTGCCGTCATGCGTCAGGCTGCCGTTGGACCAGTTCCACACCTGCGAGCTGCCGCCCGTGCAGTCCCACAGCTGAACCGCGGTGCCGTCGGCGGCGGAGTCGCCGTTGTCGTCAACGCACTTGGCGGGCAGGGCCGAGGCGACCGGGCCGGTGTGGTTGCTGGGCGTGCCCGGGGTGAGGGCGAAGTTGTCGAACTGGTCTGTCTGGTAGCCGGTCACGCCCAGGCCGGCCTGGCCGTTGGTGAAGCTGCCGTCGGTGGCACTGCCCACGGTGCGGCCGTCGATGCTCGCGGTGAGGGTGGTGCCCTGCATCGACAGACTGACGGTGTGCCAGTGACCGGTGCCCAGCGGGGCGGTGGTGGTTCCGCCGGCCAGGGTGGTGAAGTTCCAGCTGGTGTCGCTCTTGACGATCGACCAGGCGCCGGTGTCGCTGACCCGCAGGTGGTAGGCGTTCAGGCCGTTGTTGTTGCGGCCTTGCTGGTTGACCCGGCCGAGCAGCTCGACGCTGCCGGCCTGTTCGAACATCGTGTCGGCGCTGACGGTGTAGTTGGACCAGCTGCCGTCGCCCATGATGGTGTACGGGGCGTCATAGGGCTCGTCGGTCCAGCGGATCGGCTCGGTCGGGGCCATCTGGCGCAGGCAGGTGCCGGTGCGGCCACCGCCGCAGCGGACCGTCTGGAAGGCGCCGTTCATGTCCGTGAAGTACTTCGGCGAGGTGGTGGTGGCCGGCGTCTCGAAGCTGTCCGCGTACGGCAGTTGGAGCGGGCCGGCGGCCGGCGGGGTGGCGGCGCCCTTGCCCTGACCGGTGGTGGTGGTCACCGTGTAGACGTGGCCCGGCTGCAGGCCGAGCGTGTAGCTGCCGTTGACCGGGGTGATGTCCTGCTGGTGGACGAACCAGTCGGCCGGATTGGCGGAGTCGAGGTCGGTTGCCCAGACGTGCACCTTGCCGGTGGACAGGCCACCGGTGACGCTGAACTTCGCGGTCTGGGGAGCGGTGGCGTCCATCGTCTCGATGACGCTGCTGTAGTCGCGGTTGTCGGGCGACTTGAGCGTGACGTAGCTGCCGTTGGCGCGGTCGCCGCCGAGGTAGCCGTCGGCGGAGTCGATGTACTGCCAGCCCGGCTTGGTGAACTGGGTGGTCTGCGCGGTGACCCAGGTGGTCTTGCCGATGGTGTAGTTGCCGGACCAGGGCTGGTTGGCGATCGACATGCCGTCGGTGGAGAAGAACAGGTTGGGGTAGAGCGCGGCGATCACCGGCCAGTTGATGAACGAGGTCATCTTGCCGTCGATGTAGTCGCGGTTGATCGCGCGCGCCACCGAGGCCGCGCCGTCGTTGGCGTCCTCCGAACCGTTCTCGCTCGCCCACAGCGGCTTGCCGAGCGCCTGGGCGTTCGCGGTGCTGGGGCAGCTGGTGAAGGACCCGAGGTAGCCGCAGGGGTAGTGGACACCGACGATGTCGACGGCGTTCTTGAACGCGGGATCGGCGGCCATGTCATCGGCCACCGACCAGTCGGAGTCGGCCGCGACCACCTTGGTGGCACCGTAACCGCGCGACACCAGCGTCGACTTGAGGTTCTCGTACCAGCCCTTGTCGTAGCCGCGCTCGTTCCAGCCGCCGAGGTAGCTGATGTCCAGCTGGTGCTTGCCGGCGCAACCCATCCAGTCCATCAGGTAGTTGATGGTGTCCTGCGACCAGAAGTTGCCGCCGCTGCCGGTGTTGCCGATCCAGCCGGGCGCACCCCAGGCCAGACCGTAGAACCTGATGTTCGGGTTGCGGGCCTTGGCCTGTGCGGCCAGCCACCACTCGTAGCCCTGGTTGCAGTCGACGGTGCCCTTGGTGTGCTCGATGCTGGGCTCGGCGCCGTCGGTGGAGTTGGCGTCACCGCCGATCTCCAGCTTCAGCACCTGGAGATCGGCGCCGTAGCCCGGCTTGAACAGGTAGTCGAGCAGCCGGCTGCGCTGCGGCTCCGGATAGTCCACCAGCAGGCGGGAGTTGCCGCCGCCACCGGAGATCGCGCCGACACCGTCGAAGGTGAGGCCCGGCTTGGTGCCGTCCACGGTGATGGGGGTGGATATGGGAGTGGAGATGGGGGTGGAGATGGGGGCCGGTGTGGCGGACGTGGCAGGAGCGACGGCCAGGGCGGGGGTGGCAGCCTGTCCGGCGACGAGTGCGCCGGACAGCAGGAGCGAGGCGGCGACGGCCGCCCTCCTGAGGGTGCGTCCGGGACCGGACGGGACACGCGGGACACGCGGGACACGCGGGACACGGAGGAATCCGTGCATGGGGGATGCCTTTCGTACGACGCCGGAAGTGGCTTACCGCACACCGCCTCCGGGCGGTGGGGTGGGTGGGGAGATCGCAATTGCCCAGAAGCAAACAGATACGACCAGCACCGCACAGTAGGGCCACGGAGAGTCGACGGTCAACGGCCCCATCGCGGGCACCGCCAAAGATCCTGGTACGCATTCTTTTCGCGGAACCGGATCAGTGCGGCCGGGGCCGAAGAATCCGCCGTATCCGCCGCATCCGGGTGGACTCCGCATACGCAATCAATGGATCGGAAATTACTGAGTAGTCCTTTCCATGGGTATTTTCGGGTTCCCGTCAGCTTTTGAAAGTGATGACACGTGATCGGTCCTGTGGCATTCGGTCCGGCCTCACTCGTCCGTCCGATAGACGGCCGCCACCCGCTTCCGGCTGGTGCCGAGCTTCTTCAGCACCTTGGCGACGTGGTTCTCGACCGTCCGCGGCGACAGGGACAGGGCCTCGGCGATCCGCTGGTTGGTGACTCCGGCGGCAAGGAGACCGGCGACCTCCTGCTCACGCGGCGAGAGGCTGCTGCCGTACCCTCGGCGGCCGGGACCGCGGCGCAGGACACCGAGGTCGCGCAGCACCTGTGCGCAGCGCGCGGCATCGGCGGTGGCCCCGAGGTCCGTGAAGAGCGCCAAGGCCCCCGTCAGGGGTTCGACCGCCGCCCCCGGGGCGGTTCGACGCCGTGCTTCGCTCTCCCGCTCGAGGGCGCGGGCGGTCTCGTACGGGCGGCCGATCCCCCGCCACCTGCGTGCTGCCTCGGCGAAGTGCCCGGCGGCGGAACCGGGGTCGGCCTGCTGAAGCAGCAAGCCGCGGATGACGTCCAGGTCGGCGGCGGCCGCCGGGGCGTCGCGCCCGCGGAGTCCGCGCTCGATCTCGGCGCTCAACTGCTCGGCGGCCCCGCGCCGGTCGCAGGCCAGCGCCGCCTCGACCGCCGCCGACAGCAGGCCCGCCGCCCGTGGCCACGCGGCGGCACGCCGCACGGTACCCACGGTCTTCTCCGCGACCGCCCATGCACGGGGGCCGTCGCCGGTGGCGAGGTGGAGGGGGATCAGGCCGGCGGCGGCCCGCAGCTCGAAGCCCACCAGCAGCTGATCGGCACCGGTCGCGAAGGCCTCGCCGAACAGTTCCAGCGCCGCGGTGCGCTGTCCCCGGACAGCGGCGAGGGTCCCGGCCAGGATCGCTCGCTCGGCGCGAAGGCCGGCCGCGGTCGGGTACTCCTCGATGAGGGAGTCGAGGCGTCCTCGGAGCCCGTCCCAGCGGCCGGCGAGGGCGTCCTGCCGCAGCAGGACGCCGCTGGACAGGACGACGGAGACGGGCCTTGCGCCGTGCGTGCCGAGCTGCCGGGCCTCGGTCGCCATCGAGGCGGCCCGCCGATCGTGACCCAGGTAGGTGGCGGTGTCGGCGACGTTGAGCAGGGTGCGCGCGGTCTGCCCCAACAGCTCGCGGTCTTCGGTGTGGCGTGGCAGTCGTTCGGTCAGCTCCCAGACCGCCGGGTCGCCCTGGCACGTCATCAAGGTGAGGCGGGTGGCGAGCACCGTGGCCCGCAGCACCTCGCTGCCGCTCTCGCGGGCCGTCTCCTCGGCACGCTCCAGCCAGGCACGCGTGTACTGCGGCCCCTCGGCCTCCTTGAGGGCCAGGGCGACCATCGCTCGGACGGCGAGCTCGGGGCGGCGGCCCGCCAGCTCAGCGGCCGCCTGCTCGACCTCCTCGAACGCGGCGCCGACGGCGTTCTCGTTCAGCAGACCGATGCCCAGGCGGAGCCGGATCTCGCCGCGGATCTCCTGCGGCAGCCGGCGGTCGTCGAGGAGCCGGCGCAGCAGCCCGGCATGGGTTCGGAAGTCGAGGCTGGTGGCGGCGACCCCGGCCAGGGCCAGAGCCGCCCGGGACCGCGCCTCACCCTCCAGTTCGGGCCGGTCGAGCACCTGGTGCAGCAGAGTCGCGGCCGTGCCGCCGTCGCGCACGGCGATCGCCTGGTACGCGGCCTCCTGAGCCCGCAGCAGCCAGCCGGCCGGGTCGCCGATGGCGAGGGTGTGGTGCGCGATCTGCACCAGCGGGACCGGAGTACGGGCCTGGAGCACCTCGATCGCGCGCCGGTGCAGCCGGAGCCGGGCGGGGGCGGGGACGTGCTGGTAGGCGGCCTGCTGGGCGAGCGCGTGCCGGAACGCGTACGCGCCATGCTCCGCCTCGCGCAGCACCGACGCCCGGAGCAGTTCGATCAGCGCATCGGCGCCCTGATCCGCGTCCAGGCCGGCGAGGGCGGTCAGCAGCTCCTCGGGCGCGGGGACCTCGAGCACCGCGGCCGCCTCCGCGATCGACGCGGCGGCGGGCGACAGCCCGGCGAGTCGCTCGGTGACCGCCTCGCGCAGCCCGCGCGGCACGTCGGCCACCCGCAGCCGCTCCACCGCCTCGGTGTGGCCGTCGGTACCGCTGTGCTCGGCGAGGGTGATCAGGTCCTCCTCGGCGACCAGCGGCAGGCCCTCGCTCCGCCGGTAGAGGGTGGCGCCGAGGGCGGCGGTGGCGCGCGGACCGAGGGCGGCGGCAGCCAGCTCCCGGACTTCGGACTCCAGCAGCGGGCCGAGCTGGATGACGGATCCCCCGGTGCCCGGCGGGCGACGGTAGGCGGCACCGAGCACGGCACTCCCCTGCGGCAGCTCCTCGGCCCGGTAGGTGAGCACCAGGCTGAGCCGCGGGGGCAGGTCGCGGGCGAGCAGCAGGAGCAGATCGCGGGTGGCCTCGTCCGTCCAGTGCAGGTCCTCGACGACCAGCACGGTCGGCCCGAGCGCGGTCAGGAACGACCGGACGGCCTGCGGAAGTCGGAAGCGCCAGCCGACAGGGCCGACCGACGGGGGTGGCGGCGGGAGCCGGTCGGCCAGATCCGGCAGCAGCAGGGCCAGGGCGCCGGCGCTGGGCGGGAACGCCGGGGCGTTCGCCAGGTCGGCCCTGCCCAGCGCGTCCGCCACCGGCCCGTACGGGAGCGGCTCGCGCAGCGGGTGGCAGAAACCGGTCAGCACCTGGTACCGCTCGGCGCGCAGCACGGCGCAGGCCTCGCGAACCAGACGCGACTTGCCGATCCCGGCCTCGCCCTCGACCAGCACGACCGCGGGCGGCTTCCGCACCGCTGCCAGCAGCCGGCCGAGCTCCCGCTGCCGCCCCACCAGCGGGAACCGCTCACTGCGGCCCGCCGTCCCGCCATCGAGGCCCCGAATCACATGATCACCATGCCGCGCAACCCTAGAACGCGACGTCGAACGGCGACAACGCGGCCCCGGGCCCTGCCTGGCAGCTGATCACCGCGCGGAGCACGAGCGGAGCACGAACGGCGAGGGCCGGACGCCCAACGCACCGCCGCTGGCGTGCGCGCGGTGGCCTGGAGGGCACCTCGACCGGGGCGCTGCTCAGCGGGGCAGTGTCACCAGGCCGCTCTCGTAGGCGAGGATCACCAGTTGCACGCGGTCGCGGGCGTCGAGCTTGGAGAGCAGCCGTGTCACGTACGTCTTGACGGTCGCCATGCTGATGACCAGCTCGGTGGCGATCTCGGTGTTGGACAGGCCGCGCCCGACGAGGGTGAGGATCTCGCGCTCGCGGTTGGTGATACCGCTGATCCGCCGCGCCGCGGGGGCAGGTGTGGGTGCGAGTGCGGGGGCGGGTGCTAGTGCGGGTGCGGCCTCGCGCCGTCCGGCGAACTCGGCGATCAGCCGGCGGGTGACGCTGGGCGCGATCAGCGCGTCCCCGGCTGCGACGACCCGGATCGCGGCGAGGATGTCGTCCAGCGCCATGTCCTTGACGAGGAAGCCGGACGCACCCGCGCGCAGTGCGGCGTAGACGTAATCGTCGTCGTCGAAGGTGGTGAGCACCACGACGCGCGCGTCTGCCGGGCCGGCGGTGACCAGGTGGGTGGCCTCGATGCCGTCCATGCCCGGCATGCGGATGTCCATCACCACCACGTCGGGGCACAGCTCCTCGGTCAGCCGGACCGCCTCGGCGCCGGTCGCGGCTTCCCCGACGACCTCGACATCGGGTGTTTCGGAGATGACCATCTCCAGGGCGGCCCGGACCAGCGGTTGGTCGTCGGCCAGCAGGACGCGGACGGTCATCGTGCTCCTCCCGCCACGGGCAGCCGTGCCGAGACGCGGAAGCCGCCTTCGGGCCGGGGTGCGGCGTGGAACTCCCCGTGCAGTAGGGCGACCCGCTCGCGCAGTCCCGCCAGGCCGTAACCGCTGCCCGGAGTAGTGCCGTGGCCGCGGCCGCGGTCGGTGATCTCGATGGCCACCTCGTCTCCTCTCCTGCAGTCGATGGACACGTGACAGGAGCGGGTGTCGGCGTGGCGCACCACGTTGGTGACCGACTCCTGGACGATGCGGAAGGCCGCAAGGTCGATCTCCGGCAGAAGCGGGGACCGCTCGCCGTGCCACCGGACGTCGACCCGCACACCGGCGGCCGTTGTCGCGGCGGTCAGCCGGTCGAGGTCGGCCAGGCCTGACATGTGGTGCGGGTGGGTCGCCTCCGCGCCTGCGTCCTGATCGGCTTGGCGCAGGGCGCCGAGCATGCGGCGCAGCCCCGCCAGCGTCTCCCGCCCGGCGGCCTCGATGTCGGTCAGCGCTTCGCGCGCCCGGTCCGGCCGGCTGTCCATGACCCGCCGGGCCGCACCGGCTTGCAGGGCGACGATGCCGATGCTGTGGGCCACCGTGTCGTGCATCTCGCGCGCGATCCGCAGCCGTTCGGCGGTGACCGCCTGCGCGGCCGCCTGAGTACCCAACGTCGCAGCGTGCTCCCGGGCCTGACGCATCGAGCGGCCGACCAGCCAGGCGATGAGGGCCATCAGGAGGCCGCCGTCCGAGGCGCCGATGGTGGTGCCGGTGTAGAACAGGCCGCCGCCCATCTCGTGGAGCAGAGCCAGGTGGCCGAACAGCACACCGACCACCATGGCTGCGGCGGCGCGCGACGTCCGGCGCGGACAGCCGGCGGTGACCAGACAGAGCGCGGCATCGACCGCCAGCAGTGCGGTCGGCGGGAGCTGCACGTTCGAGCGCCACGCTTGCGTCTGCGCGATCGTGGCGACGATCAGCAGACCGGTCGCCGTCAGCGGCCGACGGCGCAGCAGAGCGGCGGCGGTGAACGCGACGAGCGTGGCGAGCGTGATGGTCGCCCAGTCCCGGTGCCCCGGAAGGAGGCCCGGGGAGGGTGAGAGAACCGGCTGGCGGTCCGGCCGGGCCACGATGGAGGGGTACGCCACCGACGCGCACCAGGCCAGGGCCGTCCACGCGCCCGGTGACACGCGCTTCAGCAGGGGCAGGGGCGGCTTCACAGACATGCGGTGATCGTAACCAAGCGCTCGTCTGCGGGCATCGGACCGCGGGTGTACGACCAGGGTTGACCAGCGTCGCGACCGAGTGTCAGCTCTGCTCTGATGCCCGGCCGGGTTCTGCCGCGGCACCGTTGGTCACGTGATCGAAGTCAACGAACTGACGAAGCGTTACGGCCGCACCACCGCGGTCAGCAACCTCACCTTCACCGTCCGCCCGGGTCACGTCACCGGGTTCCTCGGCCCGAACGGCGCAGGCAAGAGCACCACGTTGCGCATGGTCCTGGGCCTGGACGATCCCACCAGCGGCACCACCACGGTCGACGGCCGCCCGTTCCGAAGTCGCCCGCGCGGCCTGCGCCATGTCGGCGCACTGCTCGACGCGAGCGACGTCCACGGCGGACGCAGCGGCCGCGCCCATCTGCGCGCTCTGGCCCGCAGCAACGCCATCCCGCGCAGCCGGGTGGAGGAGGTGCTGCGCGAGGTCGGGCTGGCCGGCGCGGCGGGCCGCCGGATCGGTGGGTACTCGCTCGGTATGAAGCAGCGGCTCGGCATCGCGACCGCGCTGCTCGGTGATCCACCGGTGCTGCTGTTCGACGAGCCGCTCAACGGGCTGGACCCGGAGGGTGTGCTGTGGGTGCGCGGCCTCTTCAGGCGCCTCGCGGCCGAGGGGCGGACGGTGTTCGTCTCCAGCCACCTGATGAGCGAGATGGAGAACACTGCGGACCAGCTGGTCGTCATCGGTCGCGGCGAGCTGATCGCCGCCGAGAGCGTGGCGGAGTTCGCCGCCCGCGGCACCCGGCTGACCGTGACCGTCCGTACGCCCGAACCCGCCACGCTGACGGGCCTGCTGACCGCCGCGGGCGCCACGGTCCACCCCGGCGAGGACGGCACGCTCAGCGTGACCGGTCTCGACGCGACCCGGATCGGCGAACTCGCCCTCCACCACCGGCTGCTGCTTCAGGAGTTGACCACCCGCACCGCCTCCCTGGAGGAGGCGTTCATGGAACTCACCGCCGACAGCGTCGAATACCTCGCAGGAGATCACCGATGACCACCCTGTCCCCCGCCCCGGACGCACGCCGGACCGCCACCGAACCACCGGGCCGATTCCGCGATCTACTCGCCGCCGAATGGATCAAACTCTGGTCGCTGCGCTCGACGCCCTGGGTCCTCGGGATCAGTGCACTGGTCATCATCGGCGCCAACCTCAAATCCGCGAACTACACCTACGACCACTTCGACCCGGACCCGGCCGCCAGGTACCTGCAGACTGCGCTGGACGACTCGTTCAACGCGATCGCCGCCGACATCCTCATGCTCGTCGCGGGCAGTATCGGCGCCATCGTGATCGTCAGCGAATACGCCAGCGGGATGATCCGCACCACCCTGGCGACCGTCCCCGACCGCCGCGCGGTCCTGACGGCCAAGGCGTGCGTACTGACGGCGGTCATGCTCGGGTACGGCATCCTCGCCGCGGGGGCCTCCTTCGGCCTCACCCAGGCGATCCTGTCCGGACGACACATCGGCCTGTCGATCACCCACCCCGGCGCCCTGCGGTTCGTCGCGGCGGCCGCGCTACTCGCCCCGGTCTGCGCGCTCGTCGGCATGGGCCTGGGCGTCCTGATCCGGCACAGCGCGGCCACCGTGGTCGGCACGGTGCTGGTGCTCTTCTTCCTGCCCTCGTTCTTCACCGACACCTACCACTGGACGGCCGACGTCTCGCACGCCATGCCGCTCACCGCCTGGCGCCGCCTGGCCCAGGTCGACATGACGGACCAGTTCGTCTCGCACTACCCGGCAACGGTCGGCGGCGCGTGGATCACCTTCGCAGCCTGGCCGCTCGTCTCGGCCGTGATCGCCACGATGGTCATCCACCGCCGGGACCTGTGACGCGTGCTCGCCATCGCCACGTTCATCGGGCTGTTCATCGCACTGCGCCGGGGCCGCGTGCCCCAGGCCGCCGCGAGCAGCACGGCGCTGAGGACCTTCGGCCGCGGCTACCGCCTCGTGGTGGCCGCCGAGTGGTGATGCGCCGACCGCCTGGCTCGCCATGACAGGCTCACCGAAGTCGAGCCGGCGCCCCGCTGCTCAGCAGGCCGGCATGGACGGGCCCGGGATCGCCCGGGACCGTCCAGGTGGCGGGAGCGGCCGGCCTCGGCCTGGCGGGGAGTTCGATCACCCGGCAGTCGGCGTCGGTCAGTGCTCGGATCACCACGTCGGCCTGGAGGGTGTCGAGGCCGAACACCCACGGGCCGGGGATCAGCACGACCTGGTAGAGGCCGCCGGCGACCGCGTCCAGCAACCGGCCGAGCCGGGGGCGCTCGCCGTCGCCCCGGCAGCCGTTGTCGAGGTGGACCAGGGGTTCGGGCAGGCCCAGGTGGGCCGCGTGGTCGCGCAGGGCTCGCTGGTGGCAGCTCATCTGCCAAGGGTCGTGGGGGTAGCAGCGGAGGTAGGCGGCGGTGTGCGGTGACACGGGGCGCGGGTCGATCGGCTTCATCTGCGGCTCAGCTCCAACGGCGATCCGGTCGGCTGGTACAGGTGGTAGGCGAGGAAGTCCGTGCTGTCGGCGACGATCTCCTCGATGTCCGGGGCACCGCGGAAGAGGTGGCCGACGCCGGGGATGGTGATCAACTCGGTTGACTCGTTGTGGACTTGCAGCCGTTCGGCGAGCAACTCGCTCTGGGCACACGGCACGACGTCGTCCTCGGCGCCGTGGATCAGCAGGAACGGTGCGGCGGCTCGGTCCGCATGGCTGACGGGGCTGGCCGCGCGGGCGAGATCCGGGCGCTGGTCGGGCGCGGCGCCCAGCAGCGCGGAGTAGGGGTCCGCGATCCCGGCCGGCAGCATCGGGCAGGCGGCGTACGCCGAACCGATGTCACTGACGCCGCACCAGTCGACGACGGCCTGGACGGTGCTGCCGGCGTCGATGACGCCCTCGGCGCCTTCGAGGCCTGCGCCGTCGGCGAGTGCGGCGAGGGCCGCGAGGTGGCCGCCGGCCGACTCGCCCCAGAGGCCGAGTCGATCGCCATCGACGCCGAGGGCGCCCGCGAAGTACCGCAGGTAGCGGATCGCGGCTTTGACGTCGTGCAGTTGGGCGGGGAAGGGCGCCTCCAGGCTGTGCCGGTAGTCGACGGTCGCGACGGCCAGTCCGGCCGTGAGGATGGCCTCGAACAGCAGGTCAACGGGGACGGAGGACGACGGGTGACGGCGGTCGCCGTCCGCCCAGCCACCCCCGTGGATCCACACCACGAGAGGCACTCGCCTGCCTCCGGCCGGGACGCGCACGTCCAGCAGGCGCGGGCGGTAACCCGGGGTCCGTGCGTACGTCGCACCCTCGTGGTGGCGCGTGCCGTCGCGACCGATCACCGGCGCCGGCGGGGGGAGGAACGACGGGGGCGGTGCGGGCGGGGGCGGGGGGAGAAGCGGTGAGAGAACGCGACGGGCCATCAGGCTTCCTCGGTGGGGTGGTGGGATCCTCGCGCAGCACAGCGCCGGGCGGCAGTGTGGCGGCGGGGCGACCGCGCCGCGAGGTCCCGAAGCGTGGGCGGGGGGTGACTCCGCCCTGTTCCACCAGGGTAAACATGAAAACTTAGGAAGTCGAGGTTTTGGTGCCCCCACCCTCGGAGCTAGAGTTCTGCGGTGACCTCCAAGCACCCCCGCGGCCCCTACGCCAAGAGCGCCGCCAAGCGGAAGCTGATCATCGACGCGGCCCTGGCGGCATACGCCGAGGCCGGCAGCCGAGGGGTGTCGGTCAGGGACATCGCCGAGCGCGTCGGGCTGACCGACGCCGGCGTACTGCACCACTTCGGCAGCCGTGAGGCGCTGCTCACCGCCGTCCTGGAGGCGCGCGACGCCGCCGCCGCGCAGACCTACGGCGACACCGAGTCGTTCTGGCACCCCGACCTGCTGATGGCGAACGCAGACACCCCCGGCCTGGTCAAGCTCTTCGTCGACCTCGCCGCGGCCGCCGCCGAGCCGACGCACCCAGCGCACGACTTCTTCACCGAGCGGTACCGGACACTGCGCGGGCGCATTGCCCAGGCCGCCGCCTCCCCGCCGCCCGCGACCGAGCGCACCCGCGCGGCCATCGAGGGCTACGACGCCGACTGGGTGGCCCGGGTCCTGCTCGCCGCCACCGACGGCCTGCAGCTGCAGTGGCTGCTGGACCCGTCGATCGACATGGCCGCCGACCTCACCCGACTGCGTGACGTCCTGCTCGACGCGCTCGAGCGCGGAGGCGTCGCAGATCCGAAGGACGCACCCGAGGCCTGAGACCCAGAGGTCAGGCGCGCAGCACCCGCACGCCGCGCGCGGTGATGGCCTTCTCCTGCTCCTCGTCGAGGACGTCGTCGGTGACCAGGTCGTCGATCGTGGCGAGCGGACAGATCTCGGCGAAGGTCACCCGGCCGATCTTGGTGTTGTCCGCGACGACCACGGAGCGGGCGCTGCTGCGCAGGAAGGCGCGGTCCGTGTGGGCCTCCATCTCGTCGTGCGTGGTGCAGCCCTCGCTCGGGGTCAGGCCGTCCACGCCGATGAAGGCGATGTCCAGGTGGTACTGGGCCAGCATCCGCTCCGCCGCCGGTCCGACCAGTTCGTAGCTGGCCGTGCGGGCGTTCCCGCCGACGACCACCAGCCGGATCTCAGGCCGGACGATCAGGTCGGCGGCGATGTTGACCGCGTTGGTGACGATCGTGATCCCGCTGCGCTCGGCCAGCGCGTGGGCGACCTCGGTGACGGTGGTGCCGCCGGTCATGCCGACCACGGCGCCGTCCGGCACCAGGCGGGCGGCGGCGCGGGCGATCCGTCGCTTCTCCTCCTGCTGCCGGCCGGCCCGGTGGCGCAGCGGCAGCTCCAGGTTGACCGCGCCGATCATCGCGCCGCCCCGGGTGCGGTGCAGCAGTCCCTGCTCGTGCAGGCTCTGCAGATCGCGACGGACCGTCGCCCCCGACACACCGAGCAGCTCGATCAGTGCGTGCACGTCCGCACTGCCTTCCTGGGCGACGTGATCAAGAATGCGCGCGGTTCGATCAGCTTTGAGCATGTCGGGAGTGTAGCTCCAGGTAGGCGCGGTGCCGGTTGCGGTCCACTTCCGGCCCTGCGGATGGCCGGGTGGGGGGCTGCGGCGATGAGCCGTGCCGCAGTCCCCCACCCGGGGAGTGTCAGGTCAGGTCAGGCGCGGGTCAAGCGCGGGTCAGGACGTGGGCGGGGTGCTGAAGGGAGCGGCCCAGGTCTGGTTGGTCTGGACGGCGTTCGGCGAGGCGCCGCAGCTGTAGAGGTCCACCGGGGTGCCGGGCACGGTGGTGGTGCCGCTGTAGACGTCCAGGCACTGGCTGGTGCCGGCGAGCTTCAGGTTGCCGTCCCGGTTGTAGGTCCAGGTCTGGTACCCGGGAGCCGAGCCGCAGGGTGCGACACCCACCCACTGGCCCGACTGCCCGTTGACCGCTCCGGTGCCGGCGCCGCTCTGCGCGGTGAGGCAGAGGTTCGAGGTGCCGGTCTGCATGAGCTGGACGGAGCCGTCGGCGCCCAGCTGCCACTGCTGGTTCGAGCCGCCGGTGCAGTCGTAGACATCGACCGGGTTTCCGGTGCCGGTGCCGGAGGTGTAGTTGTCCAGGCAGAGCGAGGCCTTGCCCCAGTCGTCGCGCGAGGCGGTGATCTGGCCGCGCGGGGCGACGGTGCCACAGCCGTTCTGCGGGGTGATCTTCAGCATCGCGTTGTCGTGCGAGCCGATGGTGAGCGGCACGCTGCCGGTCGAGGTGCCGGTGCTGTGCGCCCACAGGTCGCGCACGTCGTAGCCGCAACCGGTGCCCGAGAAGCCGAGACTCGGCAGCGAGAGCGTGTAGTTCGCGGCCGTCGCGCCCTTGTTGAGCACCACGACGGCCCGGCTGCCGTCGGCGAGCGGCTTGGCGACGACGTCGATGCCACTGCTCGCGGCCGGTGAGCCGTCAGCGTTCGCGCCGCCACCGGACACCCGGTAGCCGCCGGCGCCCAGCGGGTCCTGGTCGACCGCGATGACCTCGGGATTGCCCAGGATCGCCACCGAGGCCTTCAGGTGCGCGGCCTCGCTCGGGTGGGCGGCGATGTAGGCGGGCTCGAACTTGCGGGCGTCCGTGGAGATCACCAGCGGGGCGGCCAGCGCGGAGAAGAGCGCCATCTGGCTTCGCTCCTCGGCGGTGGTCATGCCGTTGTCGCCGATCAGCAGCATGTCGGCGTCGTTCCAGTTGCCGGGGCCCTGGTAGCGGCTGAGCTCAAGGGTGTTGTCGAAGCTCTGGTAGGCACCGAAGTTGTAGCCGCCGCTGGGCAGCGCCTGGTTCCACGGGTCCTTGCCGTCGCCGTGGTTCCAGATGTCCGGGCCGACCCGCCACAGCTGGCCGAGCGAGCGCACCGAGTTCATCGAGGCGAACTTGTCCGGGCCGTTGCCGAGGCCGGCCGGCGCGGAGATGTTGAACATGACGTTCGGCGTCGGGGTGCCGGCGTTGTTCGCGTTGGTGACGGCGGTGTTCAGGTCGCCCGACATCCGCGCGTCGAGGGTCGGGATGGGCTCCTGGGGACCGCAGTTGTCGTACTTGAGCTCGTCGACGCCCCAGGAGACGAGGGAGTTCGCGTCGTTCTGCTCGTAGTGCTCACTGCCGTTGGGCAGGTTGGGCGCGGTCGGCGCGGCAGTGCTGCAGGTGTGCGTGCCAGAGGTCTCGTAGATGCCGAACTTGGCGCCGAGGCCGTGCAGGTAGTTGCCGTAGGCGGTCAGCTCGTAGTCGAAGCCCGGCTGCCGCGCGGTGTCGCGGACATCGGTGGCGCCGCCCCAGTTGAGCGCGCCGTGCAGGTAGCCGGAGCTGTTGCGGTACATCCAGCAGTCGTCGACGGTGACCGTCTTGAAGCCCGCGTTGATCAGGCCGGCGTCGGACAGGCCCTTGGCGTTGTCCTCCATGTACTGCTGGAACGAGTAGTTCAGCGGGTTGGATCCGTCCAGCGGCGCCTGCGGCGTACAGGTGGCGCGCGACCAGTTGTTGAAGCCCATCGGCGGGACCGGCGCGAGCGGGGTGTTCGGCGTCGCGGCGGAGGAGAAGTTCGCGGCCGACTGGCTGACGCCGTCGTTGGCGGTCGCGGTACCGGTGCCGAGGAGGCAGCCGGCGGGGATCAGCGCCACGGTCAGCGCGGCGAGCAGGGGTCTGCGGAGCGTGCGGATTGCCACGGGGGTTGGCTCCTTGGGGCGAGGGTGGTTGCCGCGCGGCACTGCCGGGCCGCGGTGGGCGACGGCTCGTCATGGGCGGTCGGCGTGTGGGGTGCCGAACGGTCCTGTCATGGACAGGGGGCCTGGCGAGTGGGTGACATAATCTGCGCATTAGTGGGGCTGAGTCAACAGGAACGCGCATCGCTACTCACTTGCGATGCCTGACCACGCCGACCACAGTGGATCGCAACGGTCCCGTAACGACATCTGGACCTGGCGGCCCGCCTCGTGAATACTTCGCGGACGGCAAGGGCTTTCGGAACTGCTTGAAACCTGCGGACTGTGCGCAAGATTGCGCAACAGCTCCCAGCCTTCACGCAGTGCGCCCGGCCGGTCAGGCGAGTCGGCGTGCGGCCCGGCAGCCATCGACACGGCTACCCCCACGCGTGGTGATTCCGAAGGCGGTTGCCGGCTCTCACACCCTCATGAGTGGCACCCCGTCCCGGCGCGGGTCCGCAGGCACGAAGGCGGTAACTTCAGTGAACAAGCGCGTACTCAGTCTCTCGGCGGTCTGCGCGATCGGCGCTCTCGCACTCACGGCCTGCGGCAGCAGCAGCGGCGGCAGCGGCAGCGGCGCCGCGAGCGGTCCGGTGACCCTCAAGCTCGTCGCGGCCGACTACGGCGACAAGGCGTCCAACAGCTCGACGCTGTACTGGAACGACGTCGTCAAGGGATTCGAGGCCGCCAACCCGAACATCAAGGTCGACGTCCAGGTGATCAACTGGAACGACATCGACAAGCAGGTCAAGACGATGATCCAGAGCGGCAACATGCCGGACGTCCTGCAGACCGGCGGTTACGCCGACAAGGTCGCCGACAAGCTGCTCTACCCGGCCGACGACGTCCTCTCCCCCGAGGCCCAGGCCAGCTTCATCGACAGCTTCGCCAAGGCCGGCCAGGTCGCCGGCACCCAGTACGGCATCCCGTTCGTCTCCTCGGCGCGCGCCTTCTTCTACAACAAGACGGTCTTCGCCCAGGCCGGCATCACCGCTCCGCCGCAGACCTGGGACGACGTGAAGGCCGACGCCGCGCTGATCAAGGCGAAGGTCCCCGGGGTCACCCCCTACGCGCTGCCGCTGGGCCCCGAGGAGGCGCAGGGCGAGAGCATGATCTGGGAGCTCGGCAACGGCGGCGGCCCCACCGACGGTTCCGGCAAGTACGCCCTCAACAGCCAGGCCGACATCGACACCTTCAGCTGGCTCAAGTCCAACCTGGTCGACCCCGGCCTCACCTACGCCAACCCCGCCACCACCGACCGCAAGACCGCCTTCGCCGACTTCGCCGCGGGCAAGGCCGCCATGCTCAACGGCCACCCCTCGCTGATCCAGATGGCGACGGACGGCAAGGTCGACTACGGCGTGGCGCCGATCCCCGGCAAGGCCGGCGCGCTCAAGTCCACCCTGGGCGTGGCCGACTGGATGATGGCCTTCAAGAAGAACGGCCACAAGGACCAGATCAAGCAGTTCCTGGACTACGCGTACTCCGAGCAGAACACGCTGAAGTTCGACGAGACCTACAACCTGATGCCGGTCACCACCGACACCCTGACGGCGATGACCTCCAGCGGCAAGCATCAGGACCTGGCACCGTTCTTCGCGCTGCTGCCGCAGGCCTCCTTCTACCCGGTGGGCGACACCACCTGGGACACCGTCTCGGCCCAGATCAAGCAGAGCATCGGCACCGCCGTCAGCGGCGACCCGGCCAAGGTCCTCGGCGATCTGCAGAAGAAGGCCCAGGACGCCGTCGCCGACAACTGACGCCCCCGGACGCGGGGGGGGGGGGGGGGGGGGGAGGGGGAGCCCCCCCCCCCCCCCCCCCACAACCCCGCACCCCCGCAAGCAGCTAACACCCCAGGAAGGGGGTGGGGGAGCGCCGGCGCCGGACGGCCGCTCCCCCACCCGCCACGCACCGCACCGCACTTGCGCTGCACCGGACCGCGCTGCACTGCACCGCAGCGCGCTGCACCGCACGTCGAAAGCCGTACGGCAGGCACTGCCGCACACACACGGAAGGCACCACCCGTGTCCCTCACCTCCACCGCCCCCAATGCCTCCGGGCCGAAGCGAGGCGAACCGCCCCGCCGGGCACAGGCAAAGCCGCGGCGCTCGGGCCTCGAACGACTGGGCCCCCTCCCCTGGATCGCGCCGGCGGTCCTGCTGATCCTGCTGGTCGTCCTCTGGCCCGTCTACGAGATGGTCCACACCTCGTTCCTGCGGATCAGCAGCAGCGGGTTCGTCCGCGGCTCGGCCGGCCTGGACAAGTACCGCAAGCTCTTCGCCGAGCCCGACCTCGGCCACGTCCTGGTCTCCACGGTCATCTGGACCGTCACCGTCGTCGGCCTGACGATGCTGCTCTCGCTGGCCCTGGCGCAGCTGTTCAACCAGCAGTTCCCGGGGCGCCGGCTGACCCGCTGGGCGCTGATCGCCCCCTGGGCGGCGTCCGTCCTGATGACCGCCATCGGCTTCAAGTGGATGCTCAACCAGACGGCCGGCGTGCTCAACACCGCGATGACCGACCTCGGCCTGATCAGCGGCCCCCAGGACTGGCTCGGCAAGCCCTCCACCGCCTGGCCGTGGATGATGTTCGTCGCCGTCTTCGTCTCGCTGCCGTTCACCACCTACACCCTGCTGGCCGGACTGCAGACCGTCCCGGGCGAGGTGTACGAGGCCGCGCGGGTGGACGGGGCGTCCACCTGGCAGACCTACCTGCGCATCACCCTGCCGCTGCTGCGCCCGGCCTTCCTGGTCGGCGTGGTGATCAACCTGATCAACGTCTTCAACTCCTTCCCGATCATCTGGGGCATGACGCAGGGCGGACCCAGCAGTGCGACGGCCACCACGACCGTCTTCATGTACCAGCTGAAGGACACCGACATCGGCGAGTCCGCGGCGATGTCGGTGGTCAACTTCGCCCTGGTCGTGGTCATGGTGCTGGCCTTCCTCAAGGTCAGCCGCTGGAAGGAGGACGAGAGCTGATGAGCCGTCAGACACTCACCGTCAAACCGCGGTTGCGGCCTCGCACGATGGTCGTCGCCGCCGCCGCCTGGCTGCTGGCCGCGGTCTTCCTGCTGCCGTACCTCGAAATGGTCGTCACGGCACTGCGTCCGGCCGACGAACTGCGCGATCCGGGCTACCTGCCGCACCACTTCGCCTGGTCCAACCTCATCGACGTCTGGCGCGACTCCACCCTCGGCGACAACCTGAAGGTCACCCTGCTGGTGGCCGCCGGCTCCACGCTGCTGGCCCTGCTGGTCGCGCTGCCGGCCGCCTACTACACCGCGCGGATGAAGTACCGCGGCCGCAAGTACTTCCTGCTGCTCGTCCTGGTCACCCAGATGTTCCAGCCCACCTCGCTGCTGGTCGGCTTGTACCGCGAGTTCTTCCAGCTCGACATGCTCAACTCCGTCTGGACGCTGATCCTGTGCAACGCCGCCTTCAACCTGGCGTTCGCGATCTGGATCCTCACCGCCTACATCTCCTCGATCCCGGTGGAGTTGGAGGAGGCCGCCATGATCGACGGCCTCGGGCGGCTCAGCGTGCTGCGCCGGGTGGTGCTGCCGCTGGCCATGCCGGGCGTGGTCACCGCCGTCATCTTCACCTTCATCTCGGCCTGGAACGAGTTCGTGATGGGCCTGACCCTCTCGACCGTCCCCACCAGCCAGCCGCTCACGGTCGGCATCAACAGCTTCATCGGCGACTACACCGTCCAGTGGAACTACCTCTTCGCCGGATCGGTCATCGCCATCCTGCCGGTGGTCGTGCTCTTCGCCTTCATCGAGCGCCAGGTGGTCTCCGGCCTGACCGCCGGATCGGTGAAGTAACCGCCACACCGACCGCCACACCCCCGCCTCAGCGCCCGCGCCACCCCCCTTTCACTCCCAAGGAGTCCCCGCATGCCCACCGCCACGCCCTCCCGCACCTCGGTCGAGATCGCCTCCCAGCCCGCCTGCTGGCGTCAGGCGGCCGAGTCGCTCACCCAGCACGCCGCCGCCCTGCCCCGCCGGGGCGAGCGCGTCGCGGTCATCGGCTGCGGCACCTCCTGGTTCATGGCGCAGTCCTACGCCGTCCTGCGGGAGAGCGGCGGCCACGGCGTCACGGACGCCTTCGCCGCCTCGGAGTTCCCGCAGGGGCGCGGTGACTACGACCGGATCCTCGCCATCTCCCGCTCGGGCACCACGACCGAGGTGCTGGCCCTGCTGGGCCGGGCGCGCGCCGCGGGCGTGTCCACCGCCGCCATCACCGCCGACCCCGCGACCCCGATCATGACGACCGCCGACACGGTCGCGGTGCTGGACTTCGCGGACGAGGAGTCGGTGGTGCAGACCCGCTTCGCCACCACCGCGCTCGCCCTGCTCCGCGCCCACCTGGAGGCCGAGGACGCGCTGCCGGCCGGCGTGCGCACCCTCGCCCGGGCGGCGGACGACGCCGAGCGAGCCATCGGCACCGAGCTGGCCGCCGAGGTGTGCGGCGCCGAGCAGTTCACCTTCCTGGGCAGCGGATGGACGTACGGGCTGGCGCTGGAGGCGGGGCTGAAGATGCGCGAGGCGGCCGGTGCCTGGACCGAGGCCTACCCGGCCATGGAGTACCGGCACGGACCGATCAGCATCACCCGGCCCGGGCGGGTGGCGTGGATGTTCGGTGCGCTGCCGGCCGGACTGGCCGGTGACATCACGCGGGTCGGCGGCACGCTGGTCGCCGACTCCCAGGACGACGCCGGTGGCCTGGACCCGCTGGCCGACCTGGTCCGGGCCCAGCGGCTGGCGGTCGCGGTCGCCGAGGCCCGCGGCTACGACCCCGACCGGCCGCTCAACCTCACCCGGTCCGTCGTGCTGGACAGCGCCGATGCCTGACGGCAGGGACGCGGGCGACTGTGTGATCGCCCTGGACGTCGGCGGCACCGGCATGAAGGGCGCGCTGCTCGACCGTGACCTGCGGCCGCTGCTGACGCTGCGCCGGGCCACTCCCCGGGGAGCCGGCCCGGAAGCGGTCGTGGACGAGATCGCCGCCGCCCTGCAAGAGCTCGCCCGGCGGGCCGCCGAGCTCGGCTTGACGGTCCGGCACAGCGGCGTCGTGGTCCCCGGCATCGTCGACGAGGACCGCGCCCGCGCCGTCTACTCGGCCAACCTCGGCTGGCGCGCCCTCCCGCTCGCCGAGCTCCTCGAAGCGCGCACCGGACGGCCCGTGACGCTCGGCCACGACGTCCGGGCCGGCGGGTACGCCGAGACCGTCCTCGGAGCCGCGCGCGGCGCGCGCGACGTCCTCTTCGTGGCCATCGGCACCGGCATCGCCGCCGCCGTCATCAGCGACGGCCGCCCGGTGCGGGCCGGCGGCTACGCGGGCGAACTCGGCCACCTGGTGGTCGAGCCGGACGGTGCACCCTGCGGCTGCGGTGGCCGCGGCTGCCTGGAGACGGTGGCCTCCGCGGCGGCCATCGCCGCCGCCTTCAGCGCGCGTTCCGGGCGGGCCACCGAAGGCGCCGACCATGTCGCCGCCCTGCTCGCGCAGGGCGATCCGAACGCCCAGGCGGTCTGGCAGCGCGCGGCCGACGCGCTCGGCACGGCCCTGGCGACCGCCGGCACGCTGCTCGGCACCGAGCTGATCGTGCTCGGCGGTGGCCTCGCGCAGGCCCGCGAACTCCTGCTCACGCCGGTGCGGGCCGCACTGGCCGCTCGGCTCAGCTTCCAACGCAGGCCGTGCGTGGTGTCCGCCGCGCTGGGCGACGAAGCCGGCTGCCTGGGCGCCGGGCTGCACGCCTGGCGCGCGGTGAGCGACGCCCTCGCGCCACCCTTCGAGTTGACGGGCAGTCAGACGCCGTGATTCTCACGGTCACCCTCAACGCGGCCCTGGACGTCACCTACTTCGTCGACAGCCTGGTCCCCCACGGCTCACACCGCGTCGACGCCGTCCACGAACGGGCCGGCGGCAAGGGCATCAACGTCCCCCGCGTGCTCGCCGCCGCCGCGCCGTGGCCCGAGATCCTGCGCGAGGCCGTCGCCCTCTCGGCTGCCGCCGTCCCGTGCCCGGTGGCCGGCGACTTCGACACCGGCACCTTCCACCAATTGCGCACCACCGTTCCCGTGGAGGAGATCCATGACGCTCACCCCGACCGATGAGATAGCCCGAGCCGCCGCCGAAAGCACCGTGGGCGTGGGCGCGTTCAACGTCGTCCAGCTGGAGCACGCCGAGGCGATCGTGGCCGGCGCCGAGGCGGCCGGGCTGCCGGTGATCCTCCAGATCAGCGAGAACACCGCCCGCTACCACGGCGCCCTGGAACCCGTCGCACTCGCCTCGCTCGCCATCGCCCGGGCCGCGAACGTCCCCGTGGCCGTCCACCTCGACCACGCCGAGTCCGCCGACCTGGTGCGCGAGGCCGTCGAACTCGGCTTCACCTCGGTCATGTTCGACGCCGCCAAGCTCCCGTACGAGGAGAACGTCGCCGCCACCCGCGACATCACCGCCTACTGCCACAGCAGGGGCGTCTGGGTCGAGGCCGAACTCGGCGAGGTCGGCGGCAAGGACGGCGCCCACGCCCCCGGCGTGCGCACCGACCCGGCCGAGGCCGAGCGGTTCGTCGCCGCGACCGGCGTGGACGCCCTCGCCGTCGCCGTCGGCAGCTCCCACACCATGCTCACCCGAGACGCCGTCCTCGACTTCGCCCTCATCTCCCGCCTGCGCGAGGCCGTGCCGGTGCCGCTCGTGCTGCACGGCTCCTCAGGCGTCAGCGACGTCGACCTCGCCAAGGCCGTCCAGGCGGGCATGACGAAGGTCAACATCTCCACCCACCTGAACAAGACGTTCACCCGGACCGTTCGCGCACATCTCGACGCGCACACCGAGGTCGCCGACCCCCGCAAGTACCTCGGCCCCGCCCGCGAGGCCGTCGCGGCCGAGGTCGCTCGCCTGCTGCGAATCCTTTCCGCAAGCTGACGCATCGTCACATCGACTATGAGGAGCTTGCGTTGAGCGGCGAACCGCAGGCTGCCGCCCCCGCCCGCGGCCGGCTCCTACGGCCCGTCACCGCCTGAGCGGGCCAGGCCTGTTCGACGCCGGCCCGGGGCAGGGCAGCACCGGGCCGGCGTTCGGAGAGGTCTACCAGCGGACTCGCGAGGGAGCCGGGTTGAGCTTGGCGGCGAGGGCCGCGAGGAAGGTGGGGAGCTTGTCGACCATGCTCCTCGGCACCGGGGTGGTCTGGACGGTGCCCCGCCGGACGTCCTCGACCACGAGCGTGTAGGTGCCGTTGTCCTCGACGAGTTCGGCGGCGAAGAGCAGGGTTGCCGTGGAGGTTTGCATCGAAGGTCCTAGGCTTGGGTGTCGTTGAGCCAGGCGGTCCAGGCCTTGGTGGCCGGCTCCTCGTCGGCGTCTTGCGCGAACAGGTGGTGGCCCAGCCAGATCGGCACGTTCCAGCTGCTGCCGTTGAAGAACCGGTACAGCGCATCCGGCCCGCGCAGGCCGACGAAGTCGGGGCTGAGCCAGTCCACGACCACATCCACCGGACGGCCGTCCGCACCCGGGAGGTCGAGCGACAGCCGGTCGCCGGCGGCCGTGCCCTCGGGGAGGCCGAGGCGCCGGCGCAGCGCGGCGAAGTCGGCCGGGTCGGCGGTGGGTTCGGAGCGGACGGCCCTGACGTAGACGGCGGGGCGACCGGCGAAGTGCCGGAGGTACTCGGCGAGGCCGTGCTGGTAGAAGTCGACGTGCTTCTCGGCCGCGTCCGACTTGGCGTCCCACCTCCAGGTGTCGTCGACGACGCCCGTGTGCACCCAGTGGATCCCCATCCGCAGGTGGCTCGTGCCGCCGTCGGCCGGCTCGATGCGGTAGGTGAGCGTGTTGGAGAACCCGCCGTCCTGGGTCGCCCGGACGGCGAAGTGCCTCGGCGGCTCCCATGCCACGACGGTGGAGTCACCCCTGGTGGCCTTTCCGCCGACGCGCGGCTCGACCTCCATCGGGTACAGCCAGCCGAGGTTGCCGGCGCCGGTGGCGACCGCGTCCCAGACCTGCTCGGGTGCGGCAGGCAGGTCCTGCTCCCGGCGGACCTCGAACTCTCGGGCCATGATCGGTTCTCCTTCGTCGTCGTTCGTGGGTCGGTAACGGGTCAGTAGGTGAGCGTCAGTAGGTGAGTGGGAGTGCGCTCAGCCGGCGTTGCAGGGGATTCGGCCGCCATGCGAGGGCCGCCCCGCCGGCGGCTTCGTCGGCCAGCCGCAGGCGTGGCAGCCGGCGGACCAGCGTGCCGATGGCCACCTCGGCCTGGAGCTTGGCCAGCGGGCCGCCGAGGCAGAAGTGCGGGCCGTGGCCGAAGGTCAGGTGCCGGTTGTCCGGGCGGGTCAGGTCGAGCCGGTCGGGGTCCTCGAAACGCTCGGGGTCGCGGTTGGTCGCGGCGAGGAACAGGTACACCAGCTCGCCCTCGCGCAGCGTCCGCCCGCCGATCTCCAGGTCCTGCGCGACGACCCGGACGATCGCCTGGGTCACCGTGTCGTAGCGGGCCAGTTCCTCGACGGCGCCGCGGATCAGCCGCGGGTCCGCGCGCAGCCGGGCCAGCTGGTCGGGGTGGCGCAGCAGGGCGAGCACGCCGTTGCCGATCAGGTGGGTGGTGGTCTCGTCGCCCGCGGTGATCAGGACGAAGCAGGTGGACAGCAGTTCGGAGTCGGTGAGCCGGTCGTCCTGCGCCTGGGTGGCGACCAGGGCGCTGATCAGGTCGTCGCCCGGGTCCGCCCGGCGCCGGCGGACGAGCCCGGCGAGGTACTCCTCGTACTGCGCGATCGCCGCCTCGGACTTGTCGATGTCCTCACCCAGCCGGCCGAAGCGGCGGAACCAGGTCTTGACCTGCGGGCGGTCCTCGGGCGGGATGCCGAAGAGCTCGCAGACGACGGACATCGGCAGCGGGGAGGCGACCGCCTCGATCAGGTCCATGGTCGGCCCGGCCGCGACGGCCTGGTCGATGAGCCGGTCGCCGATGCGCTGGACGCCGTCGCGCAGGGCTTCGACGCGCCGGGCGGTGAAGGCCCGGTTGGCCAGCTTGCGCAGCCGGGCGTGGTCCGGCGGGTCGGTGTTGGTCATCACCCGGCCGAGCCGGTCCGTGAGCCGACTGAAGGCCTTGAGGTCGCCGCCGAGCGCGCCGTAGGCGCGGGTCATCCGGTCCCGGTCGTTGGACAGCCGCAGGTCGGTCAGGGCCGCCTCGACGTCGGCGTACCGGGTGAGGTACCAGATGCCCTGGGCGCTGCGGTGGACGGGGCTCTCGCGCCGCATCCGGGCGTAGCAGGGGTACGGATCCCGCTGGGCCTCGGGGGTGAGCAGGTCCGCGGCGAGGTCGTGGGGCGGGGCGAGGTCGCGGGGCGGGGCGAGGCCCGCCGTGGGGCGGGCCTCGTCCGTGGTGTCGGTCGGGTTCACTGCGATCCGCGCTACTGCCGGGCGTTCATGGCGTCGGCGAGGCTCCTGGGCCGCATGTCGGTCCAGGACTGCTCGACGTACTCCAGGCAGGCGGCGTTGCTGTCGGGGCCGTGGACGACGGTCCAGCCGTCGGGGACGTCCGCGAACTGCGGCCACAGCGAGTGCTGGTTCTCGTCGTTGACGAGCACGAGGAAGGTGCCGTCCTGGTCGTCGAAGGGGTTGGTCATGGGTCAGTCCTCCTGGTGGGAAAGGGTGGTGTCATCTGTGGCCCCGGCGATCCTGGCGGCCAGGATCGGCCCGATCTGGGCCAGCGAGCCGGCCTGGGTCATCCGGTCGTGCCGGGTGGTGATCTCGTGCGATTCGATCCGGCCGCTGACGTAGGGGCGCCAGGTCTCGGGCCCGGCGTTGTCCTCGGCCCGGTCGATCGTGGAGTTGAAGAGCAGCAGGTCTCCGTCGAACCCGCCGGGGACGAAGTCGACCGCCAGCCCGGCGTTGTTGATCATGATCTCGACGATCACCTCGATCTGCCGCTCGTTCAGGCCGGCCAGCGCGCTGCCCCGCCGGTTCAGCACCTCGGCCACCTCGGCGTAGGTGATCTCCCGGTCGCCCAGCTCGTCCGGGTCTACGTCGAGCACACCGACGAGCACGTCCCGCACGGTGGGCACCGGAGCCACCTCGAACCGCACCTCCTTCACCGGGTAGGCGTCGAGGATCGCCAGCAGTGCGGTCCGCTCGCCGCGCGACTGCAGCTCGCAGGCGAGCGCGTGGGCGATCAGCCCGCCGGCGGACCAGCCGAGGAGCAGGTACGGGCCCTCCGGCTGGATCTTCTGGATCTGGTCGGCGTAGTCGGCCGCCATCTCCTCGTAGGACGCCGGCAGGGGTTCCGGCCGGCCGAGGCCGCGCGCCTGGATGGCGTAGACCGGGTGCTGCGGGCCGAGGTGGTGCAGCAGACCGCTGTACGACCAGCTGATGCCGCCGCCAGGGTGGATGCAGAACAGCGGTGTGCCGGTCCCGGTCGAACGCAGCGGCAGCACCACGTCCAACGCGTCCGCGGGATCGTCCATGAGCAGGCGCTCGGTGAGACCGGCCACGGTCGGTGCCTCGAAGAGCATGCGCAGGCTCAACTCCAGGCCGAGTGTCTCGCGAACGCGGGAGGCCAGGCGGGCGGCCAGCAGCGAGTGCCCGCCCAGGTCGAAGAAGTTGTCGTCGATGCTCACCATCTCCCGGCCGAGGACCTCGGCGAAGAGGCCGCAGATCAGCTGCTCCTGCGGCGTCCGGGGTCCCCGCCCGGCATCCGAGGCCCCGTACTCGGGGGCGGGCAGGGCCGCCCGGTCGAGCTTGCCGTTGGCGGTCAGCGGCAGCGCGGCCACGGTGACGAACGCCGCCGGCACCATGTAGTCGGGCAGGTCGCGGCGCAGCCGGGCGGACAGCTCGCTCGCCTCGGGCGCGCCCTCGGGGGCGGGCACCAGGTAGGCGACCAGCCGCTTGTCGCCCGGCCGGTCCTCCCGAGCGACCACGGCCGCCTGGGCGACGCCCGGGCAGCCCGCCAGGACCGCCTCGATCTCCCCGGGCTCGATCCGCAGGCCGCGCAGCTTGACCTGGTGGTCGGCGCGTCCGGCGAAGTCCAGCGTGCCGTCGCTGCGCCACGACGCGAGGTCACCGGTGCGGTACATCCGGCTGCCGGACGGCCCGTGCGGGTCGGCGACGAAGCGCTCCGCCGTCAGGCCGGCCCGGCCGAGGTAGCCGCGGGCCACGCCCGTCCCCGCGAGGTACAGCTCGCCCACCATGCCGGTCGGCATCGGGCGCAGCCGGTCGTCCAGCACGTAGGCGCGCATGTTCGCCATCGGGCGGCCGATCGGCACGGTCGCGGCGTGTTCGGCGAGGTCGCCCACCGGGTGCCAGGTGGCCAGGGTGGTGGCCTCGGTGGGCCCGTAGCCGTTGACGACCTCGATGCCGGGGCAGGCCGCCAGCACCCGGGCGACGGCGGCCGGGGAGACCACGTCGCCGCCGGTCCACACCTCGCGCACCCCCGCGAGCAGGCCCGGGCGCTCCTCGGCGACCAGGCGGAACAGCCCGGCCGTGAGCCACAGTCCGGTCACCCCGTTCGAGGCGATCGTGTGCTGGAGCAGGTCGAGGTCGAGTTGCTCCGGCGGTGCGACCACGACCCGGCCGCCGTTGAGCAGCGGCACCCACAGCTCGTAGGTGGAGAGGTCGAAGGCCGTCGGGGAGTGCATGAGCACCCGCTCGTGTCCGCCGCCGCGCCATTCGGGAGTGAGCGCGAGGCCCACCACGTCACGGTGGGTGACGGCCACCCCCTTTGGCCGACCCGTCGAGCCGGAGGTGTACATGATGTACGCCAACTGCCCGGGTTCACACCGGACTTCGACGCTGGACGGATCGGCGACCGCGGACTCCAGCAGCGCGCCGAGCACCTCCCGGGTGAGCACCAGGGCGGCCCCGCTCTCCCGCAGGATCAGGTCGATTCGGGAGGAGGGGAAGCGCGAGTCCAGGGGCACGTAGGCGCCGCCGGCCTTGATGATCGCCAGGATCGCCACGACCAGCTCCACCGAGCGGTCCAGCATGACCGCGACCGGCGTCTCCGGCCGTACGCCATGGCGGATCAACGCCCGCGCCAGCCGCTCGGCCCGCAGGTCGAGCTCCGCGTAGGTCAGCTCGGTGCCGCCCGCCACGACCGCGACCGCCTCCGGGGTGGCCCGCACCTGACGGGCGAACAGCTCCGGCACCGCGGCCCCGGGCAGCTCGGCCGCGGCACCGCTGGACGCGGCGAGCAGTCGGCGGCGTTCCTCGACGGGCATGATGTCGATCCGGCTGATCGGCTGGTCGGGCTCGGCAGCCGCCGCGCGCAACAGACGGGCCAGGCGCTCGAACAGCAGCTCCACGGTGGGCGCGTCGAACAGGTCGGTGGCGTACTCCACCGCGCCGACCAGACCGTCGGGGGCGCCGTCCGGGCGGAACTGCTCGGCCAGGCTGAACGTCAGGTCGACCCGGGCGGTCCCGGTCGGCGCCTCCAGGTGGCCGGTCTCCAGCCCCGGCAGCGCGAACTCGCCGAGCGGCGCGTTCTGCAGGGCCAGCATGATCTGGAACAGCGGGTGGTGGGCCAGCGACCGCGCCGGGTTGACCACCTCGACCAGGTACTCGAACGGCACGTCCTGGTGGTCGTACGCGGCGAGCGCCTTCTGCCGCACCCGGCCGAGCAGTTCGGCGAAGCCGGGGTCGCCGCTCGTGTCGGTGCGCAGCACCAGGGTGTTGACGAAGAAGCCGATGAGCTCGTCCAGCGCCTGGTCGGTACGGCCCGCGATCGGGCTGCCGATCGGGACGTCCGTACCGGCGCCGAGCCGGGTGAGCAGCGCGGCGAGGCCGGCCTGAAGCACCATGAACATGCTGGCGCCGCGCGCGGCGGCCAACTCCCGCAGCGCCTGGTGCAGTTCGGCGTCCAGCCGGACCACCACCCGGCCACCCCGCTGCGAGGCCACCGGCGGCCGCGGCCGGTCGGCGGGCAGCTGCAGCTGCTGCGGGACGCCCGTCAGCTCGTGCTTCCAGTAGGCCAGTTGCCGGGCGAACAGGCTGTCCGGGTCGGTGGCGTCACCGAGCAGGTCGCGTTGCCAGGCGCTGTAGTCGGCGTACTGCACCGGCAGCGGGGACCACTGCGGCTGCTCGCCCCGGCAGCGGGCCGCGTAGGCCGCGGCCAGGTCACCGGCGAGCGGGCCCATCGACCAGCCGTCGGCGGCGATGTGGTGCACCACGACCAGCAGCGCGTGCCGGTCGGGGGCGAGCGCGTAGAGCTCCGCCCGGACCGGTGGCTCCGCCGCCAGGTCGAAGCCGCGCCGGGCCGTCTGCGCCAGCCGCTCGGCCAGCCCGCTCTCGTCCGACTCGACAACGGGGAGCGCCGGGTGCGCCTGCGCGGCGCTCAGCACGACCTGGTGCGGCACGCCGTCCGTCTCACGGAAGACGGTCCGCAGGCTCTCGTGCCGGGCGACCACGTCCGCCAGCGCGGCGTGCAGGGCCGGGCGGTCCAGCTCGCCGGTCAGGCTCAGCGCGAGCGGCATGTTGTAGGTGGCGCTCGGCCCGTCCATCCGGTGCAGGAACCAGAGGCGGCGCTGCGCGAAGGAGAGCGGGATCCGGTCCGGGCGGGGCTGGGCGGTGAGCGCGGGCCGCGCCGTTCCGGAGCCGTCCAGGCGGGCCGCCAGGGCGGCCACGGTCGGGGTCTCGAACAGCGTCCGGACCTCCAGCTCCGCGCCGAGCGTCGCCCGGACCCGCGAGGCCAGCCGGGTCGCCAGCAAGGAGTGCCCCCCGAGGTCGAAGAAGCTGTCGTCGACGCCGACCTGCGCCAGGCCGAGCACCTCGGCGAACAGCTCGGCGAGGAGCTGCTCCTGCGGGGTGCGCGGCGCCCGGCCGGCCGCGACCGGGCCGAGGTCGGGGGCGGGCAGCGCACGGCGGTCGAGCTTGCCGTTGGCCGTCAGCGGCAGCGCCTCCAGCGCCACGAACGCCGACGGGACCAGGTAGTCGGGCAGCCGGCTCCGCAGCCAGTCGCGGAGTTCGCCCAGGAGGGCGCCGGTGCCCCGGCTGTCGGTCGGGCGGTTGGTCAGCGAGGACAACGCCCGGTACGTGGCCCGGTCCGGCCGGTACGCCTCGACCGGAGAGCCGCGCAGTGCCTGCGGGTCGGTGAAGGCCACGTCCACGGCGTCCGCCGCGGTGGCCGACCAGGTGACGGCCACCGAGCGGCCGAACTCCGCCCCGAGGGCGTGGAAGTCCTCCGGATCGGGGAGGTCGTCGGGCAGGTCGCCGTCCTGCGGGGCGTGCAGCCGTTCCAGCAGATCGGCGACCGAGCCGTCCCCGTTCTGCACCGCCCGGGCCAGCGCGGCCTCCCGCGCCACGCGGCGGTTCGGCACCCCCGCGACCCGCAGCACTCCGGCGGGCGGCTGAGCGAGCAGCTCGCGCAGCTCGGCCGGCCCGGCGACCTGCCGCCCCCACGCCAGCTCGACGGACCGGCCCGGGGCCGCCGGGGCCACCGGCGGCCTGTGCAGCGTCACGTCGTAGCGGTAGCGGCTCAGTTCGTTGTGGTGGCGACCCCGCTTGACCTCGACGGCGATCGCGCCGATCCCCGTGCCGTGCTCCCGCAGGGCGGTGAAGAAGTCCGGGTCGACCAGGAGCTCCTTCTCCGTCCGCAGGGCCTGCTCCACCGCGCGGCGCACCGCGCTGAGGTCGGTGCCTTCGCCGGCCCGGTGGAGTTGGACGGCGGTGGCCAGCGGGCGCAGCAGCCGCAGGTTGCGGACGTCGCCGACGAACAGCGCGCCGCCGGGGGCGAGCAGCCCCATCAGCTTCCCGATCACGTCGGCGAGGTACTCGGCGGACGGGAAGTACTGCACCACCGAGTTGATCACGATGGTGTCGAACTCCCCGGCCGGGAGCCCGTCGGTGTCGTGTGCCGGGCGGGTCTGCAGCACCACGCGCCCGGCCAGGTCCTGCTGCCCGGCCACCTGGGCGGCCAGCGCCTCGATCGCGGTGGCGGAGAAGTCGGTCGCCCAGTAGCTCTCGCAGTGCGGTGCGACCTGCGAGAGCAGCAGACCGGTGCCGACACCGACCTCCAGCACCCGGCGGGGGCGCAGGGCCAGGATCCGGGCCACGGTGGCGTCCCGCCACTCCCGCATCTGCTCGACCGGGATCGGGTCGGCGTCGTAACTGCTGTTCCAGCCGACGAAGTTCTGGCCGAAGGCGGCTTCCTCGGGAGCGATGGGCAGGGCGTCGTAGATGTCCTGCCACTCCCCCACGTGGTCCGCCTCCAGGCCGTCGTCCCGGGCGGTGTCCTGGCGCGGAACGACGTAGCCGACGAGCCGGTCGTCCTGGGCAAGGACGGCGGCCCGGGCGACGGCGGGGTGCTCGGCCAGCGCCGCCTCGACCTCGCCGGGCTCGACCCGGAAGCCGCGGACCTTGACCTGGTCGTCGGCGCGGCCGACGTACTCCAACTGACCATCGGCACGGAAGCGGACCAGGTCGCCGGTGCGGTACATGCGGTTCCCGGCCGGGCCGAACGGGCACGCGACGAACCGTCCGGCCGTCAGGCCCGGCCGGTTCAGGTAGCCACGGGCCAGGCCCGCGCCCGCGACGTACAGCTCGCCGGGCACGCCGGGCGGCACCGGCCGCAGCCGGTCGTCCAGCACGTACACCCTGGCGTTGGCGATCGGCCGGCCGATCGGCGGCACGCCCGCCCCCGGGAACAGCGGGTCGCTCATGGTCGCGCACACAGTGGTCTCGGTCGGACCGTAGGCGTTGACCATCCGGCGCCCCGGCGCCCAGCGGGCCACCAGCTCCGGCGGGCAGGCCTCACCCGCCACCACCAGCGTCGACACGGTCGTCGCGCCCTCCGGCAGGGCCGCCAGGACGGACGGCGGCACGGTCACGTGGGTGACCGCGAGGTCCGGGTCGGTCAGCGCGGCGACCGGATCCGCCGCCGGGGGCAGCACCAGGGCGGCGCCGCACAGCAGCGCGGTGTAGATCTCCGACACCGAGGCGTCGAAGCTGGGCGAGGCGAACTGGAGCACCCGGCTGTCGGGGGCGATCGCGAACCCCTCGATCTGCCCGGCGACCAGGCTGGCCACACCGGCGTGGGCGACCACGACGCCCTTGGGGCGGCCGGTCGAGCCCGAGGTGTAGATCACGTACGCCGGGTGCCGGACGTCGAGCGCGACCACCGGGTCGGTCTCCGGCCAGTCGCCCTCCACCACCATGGCGGGGTCGTCGACCATCACCGCCGGACGGGCGTCCGCCACCATGAAGTCGATCCGCGACTGCGGGTACGCCGGATCCACCGGCAGGTACGCCGCCCCGGCCTTCAGGACGCCCAGGACGGCCACCACCGCTTCCACCGACCGCGGCAGGGCCACCGCCACCAGCTGCTCCGGGCCCACCCCGCGGGCGATCAGCGCGTGTGCGAACCGGTTCGCCCGCGCGTTCAACTCCCGGTACGTCAACTCGACATCGCCACGGACCAGGGCGACCGCATCCGGCGTCGCCGCCACCTGGGCGGCGAAGGCCTGCGGCACCGGTACGGCGCCCACCTCGCGGGCGGTCTCGTTGCCCCGCTCCAGCAGCCGGTGCCGCTCCTCGCCGTCGAGGAGGTCGATCCTCCCGATCGCCCGGTCCGGGTCGGCGGTGACCGCCGCCAGCAGGAGCGTCCAGCGCCGGACGAGGGCCTCGACCGTCGAGCGGTCGAACAGGTCGGTGGCGTACTCCGCCGCGCCGACGATCCCGGCCGGCTCCCCGTCCGGACCGAACTGCTCGACGAGGCTCACCCCGAGGTCGAACTTGGCGGTTCCGGTGGCCACCGCGTAGCCGGCGACCTCCAGGCCGGGCAGCGAGAACCGGCCCATCGGGGCGTTCTGTACGGCCAGGATGGTCTGGAACAGCGGGTGGTGGGAGAGCGAGCGGGACGGGTTCAGCGCCTCGACCAGATGCTCGAACGGCACGTCCTGGTGCGCGTACGCCGACAGCGCCGTCTCCCGCACCCGCCCCAGCAGCTCCGCGAAGCTCGGGTCGCCGCTCGTGTCCGTCCGCAACACCAGCGTGTTCACGAAGAACCCGACCAGCTCGTCCAGCGCCTCGTCGGTACGCCCCGCGATCGGACTCCCGATCGGAATGTCCGTGCCCGCGCCCAACCGCGTGTACAGCGCCGCCAACGCGGCCTGCAGCACCATGAACAGACTGCTGCCGGTGTTCCGCGCCAACTCGGCCAGCGCGGCGTGCAGTTCGGGCCTCAGCTGCAGGCCGACGTGATCGCCGTGCCGGCCGGCGACGGCCGGCCGCGGCCGGTCGGTGGGCAGCTGGAGCAGCTCCGGCAGGTCGGACAACTTCCCCTTCCAGTAGTCGAGTTGCTCGGCGAACCGGCTCTGCGGGTCGGCGGCGTCGCCGAGCAGGTCGCGCTGCCAGAGCGTGTAGTCGGCGTACTGCACCGGCAGGTCCGGCCGGCTCGGCGCACGGCCCTCGCTCCGGGCGGCGTACGCCTCGGCGAGGTCGCGGGCCAGCGGGCCGGTGGACCATCCGTCACCGGCGATGTGGTGCATCACCAGCAGCAGCACGTGCTCGTCCGGCGCGAGCGCGAACAGCTCCGCCCGCAGCGGCGGCTCCGCCGCCAGGTCGAACGGCCGCCGGGCGAACTCGGCGAGCTGACTGTGCAGTTCGGCTTGCGAGACCTCGGTCAGCCGGATGCGGGGCCGGGCCGCGGCCGGGTCCAGGACCCGCTGGCACGGAACGCCGTCCACCTCCGGGAACACCGTCCGCAGGCTCTCGTGCCGGGCCACCACGTCGGCCAGCGCCTCGTCCAGGGCTGCCCGGTCGAGCGTTCCGGTCAGCTGGAGAGCCAGCGGGATGTGATAGGTCGCGGCCGCACCGTCCATGCGGTGCAGGAACCAGAGCCGGCGCTGGGCGAAGGACAGCGGCACGGCCGCCGGCCGCTCCCGTGCGGTCAGGGCCGGGCGGGCACTGCCGGCCTGCGCCAGTGCCCCGGCCAGACCCGCCACCGTGGGCGCCTGGAACAGCGCGCGCAGCCCCAGTTCGACGCCGAGCACCGAGCGCACCCTGGCGGCCAACCGGGTGGCGAGCAGGGAGTGCCCGCCGAGGTCGAAGAAGTCGTCGTCGACCCCGACCCGCGGCAGGCCCAGCACCTCGGCGAACAGCTCGGACAGGATCTGCTCCTGCGGGGTGCGCGGCGCCCGGCCCGTCTCCCTGGTCGTGCCCGGCTCCGGCGCGGGCAGCGCCACCCGGTCCAGCTTCCCGTTCGGCGTCAACGGCAACGCCTCCAGCAGCACGAACGCCGACGGCACCAGGTAGTCCGGCAGCCGCTCGCGCAGGTACGCCGCCAGCTCCGCCGGACGGACGGTCGCGCCTGGACGAGCCGTCACGTAGCCGACGAGGCGGTCGTCCTGGGCCAGGACGGCCGACTGCGCGACGGCGCAGTGCCCGGCCAACGCCGCCTCGATCTCGCCGAGTTCGATCCGGAAGCCACGGACCTTCACCTGCTGGTCGGCGCGGCCGACGTACTCCAGCTGCCCGTCGCCGCGCCGGCGGACCAGGTCGCCAGTGCGGTACATCCGGGCACCGGCCGGGCCGAACGGGCAGGCGACGAAGCGCTCGGCGGTGAGCCCGGGCCGGTCGAGGTACCCACGGGCCAGGCCGGGGCCGGTGACGTAGAGCTCCCCCACCACCCCCGGCGCCACGATGCGCAGCCGCTCGTCGAGCACGTACACCCGGAAGCCCGCGACCGCCCGGCCGATCGGCGGCACGCCGCCCGCTGCCGCCGACAGCGGGTCACTCATGGTCGCGCAGACCGTGGTCTCGGTCGGACCGTACGCGTTGATCATCCGCCGCCCGGGCGCCCAGTGCTCCACCAGCTCCGGCGGGCAGGCCTCACCCGCCACCACCAGGGTGGTCGCCGTGACGTCGGCGCTGTCCACTGCCACCAGGGCCGAGGGCGGCAAGGTGACATGGGTGATGCCGAGCCGCCGGTCCGTCAGGGCCTCCAGCGGGGCGTCAGCCGGGGCCAGGACGAGGGCGGCACCGGTGAGCAGGGCGCTGCACAGGTCCCAGAACGACGCGTCGAAGCTGGGCGAGGCAAGCTGGAGCACCCGGCTGCCGGGCGCCAGGCCGAGCCGCTCGCCCTGCGCCGCGACCAGGCCCGACACACCGGCGTGGCAGACCACGACGCCCTTGGGGCGGCCGGTCGAACCCGAGGTGTAGATCACGTACGCCGGGTGCCGGACGTCGAGCGCGACCACCGGGTCGGTCTCCGGCCAGTCGCCCTCCACCACCATCGCCGGGTCATCGACGACCACCGCCGGGCGAGCGTCCGCGAGCATGAACGCGATCCGCGCCTGCGGGTACGCCGGATCCACCGGCAGGTACGCGGCCCCGGCCTTCAGCACACCGAGGACCGCCACCACCGACTCCACCGAGCGCGGCAACGCCACCGCCACCAACTGCTCCGGCCGCACACCCCGCGCGATCAGCGCATGCGCGAACCGATTTGCCCGGGCGTTCAGCTGACGGTACGTCAACCCCACATCGCCGCACACCAGCGCGACCGCGTCCGGCGTCGCCGCCACCTGCGCCGCGAACAGCTCCGGCAGGCTCGTCGGAACCGCCCCGCCCTCGACGGCGGGCAGCAACTCGCGCCGCTCCTCGGCAGAGAGCAGGTCGATCCCGCCGATCGGCTCATCGGGTGCGGCGGCGACGGCAGCCAGCAGCCTGGTCCACCGGGCGACCATCGACTCGATCGCCGGGCGGTCGAACAGGTCGGTGCTGTACTCGACGGCGCCGCTGATCCCGGCCGGCGCACCGTCGGCCCCGTGCTCCTCCGCGAGGCCGAAGGTCAGATCGAGCCGCGCGGTCCCGGTGAGCACGGTCATCCCGGAGACCCGCAGGCCGGGCAACCGGAAGTCGCCACCGGGCGCGTTCTGCACCACCAACCCGGTCTGGAACAGCGGGTGGTGGGAGAGCGAGCGGGACGGGTTCAGCGCCTCGACCAGGTGCTCGAACGGCACGTCCTGGTGCGCGTACGCCGACAGCGCCGTCTCCCGCACCCGCCCCAGCAGCTCCGCGAAGCTCGGGTCGCCACTCGTGTCCGTCCGCAGCACCAGCGTGTTCACGAAGAACCCGACCAGCTCGTCCAGCGCCTCGTCGGTACGCCCCGCGATCGGACTCCCGATCGGAATGTCCGTGCCCGCACCCAACCGCGTGTACAGCGCCGCCAGCGCCGCCTGCAGCACCATGAACAGGCTGGCTCCCGAACGCCGCGCCAACTCCAGCAGCGCGGCGTGCAGTTCGGCGTCGATCCGGAGTTCCAGGAGGTCGCCGCCGTACGACATGGTGGCCGGGCGGGGCCGGGAGAGCGGCAGTTGCAGTTGCTCGGGCAGACCGGCCAGATGCTCGCTCCAGTACCGGACCTGCCGGGCGAACAGGCTGTCCCCGTCGTGCTCGTCGCCGAGGATCTCGTGCTGCCACAGCGTGTAGTCGCCGTACGTCACCGGCAGCGGCGGCCAGACGGGCGCCCCGCCACCCCGCCGGGTGGCATAGGCAGTGGCCAGGTCGCGGGCCAGCGGGCCCATGGACCAGCCGTCACCGGCGATGTGGTGCATCACCAGCAGCAGCACGTGCTCGTCCGGCGCGAGCGCGAACAGCTCCGCCCGCAGCGGCACTTCCGAGGTCAGGTCGAAGCCGCGCACCGCTGCCTCGCGCAGCAGGTCGGGCACCTCCGCCTCGCCGGCCGCGCGCACGGCCAGCGGGACCGGCACCTCTGCGGGGTCCAGCACCCGCTGGTGCGGGATGCCCGCGACGTGCGGGAAGACCGTGCGCAGCGTCTCGTGCCGGCCCAGCACGTCGGTGAGCGCGGCGCTCAGCGCGTCCCGGTCGAGCTCGCCGCTCAGCCGCAACGCCAGCGGCATGTGGTAGGTGGCGCTCGGCGCCCCGAACTGCTGGAGGAACCAGAGCCGGCGCTGGGCGAAGGACAGCGGCATGGGCTCGCGGCGGGGCCGGGGAACCAGGGCCTGCCGCGCGGCGGCGGCGTCCTGGAGCCCGGCGGCCAACCCGGCGGGCGTGGGCCTGCGGAACAGGGCGCGCAGCTCCAGCTCGACCCCGAGGGTCGCCCGGACCCGGGAGACCAGCCGGGTGGCGAGCAGGGAGTGCCCGCCGAGGTCGAAGAAGTCGTCGTCGACTCCGACCCGTGGCCGGCCCAGCACCTCGGCGAACAGCTCGCACAGGATCTGCTCCTGCGGGGTGCGTGCCGCTCGGCCCGTCTCCGTGGTCATGCCCTCCGGCGCGGGAAGCGCCGCCCGGTCCAGCTTCCCGTTCGGCGTCAACGGCAGCGCCTCCAGCAGCACGAACGCCGACGGCACCAGGTAGTCCGGCAGCCGCTCGCGCAGGTACGCCGCCAGCTCCGCCGCGGTGGCCGGCTCGGACGCCGAGGGCACCACGTACCCGACGATCCGGGTCTCCCCCGGCCGGTCCTCGCGGGCGAGCACCGCGACCTGGGCGACGCCCGGGTGCGCGGTCAGCTCGGCCTCGATCTCGCCCGGCTCGATCCGGAAGCCGCGGACCTTCACCTGGTGGTCCACCCGGCCCGCGAACTCCAGCTCCCCGTCGGCACGCCAGCGCACCAGGTCGCCGGTCCGGTACATCCTCGTACCGGCCGGGCTGAACGGGTCCGCCACGAACCGCCCGGCGGTCAGACCCGGCCGGTTCAGATAGCCACGGGCCAGCCCGGCCCCGGCGAGGTACAGCTCGCCCAGCACCCCGGGGGCGACCGGCCGCAGTGCCGCATCCAGCACGTAGGCCCGGCAGTTGGCGATCGGACGGCCGATCGGCACCGGCAGCGGGCAGTCGGCGGGGTCGGACGGCAGCGTGTAGGCGGTGATCACATGGGTCTCGGCGGGCCCGTAGTGGTTGTGCAGCACCCGGCCCGGCCGGCGGGCTTGGAACCGGCGCACCGCACCGCTCAGCCGCATCGCCTCGCCGGCCTGTGCGAGCAGTCGCAGGGCCGGCAGCTCCAGCCCGGCTTCCTCGGCGGCCTCGGCGAGTGCCTCGACCACGAGGTTCGGTGCGAACAGCTCGGCCACCTCGTGCCGGTCCAGCCACCGGGCGAACAGCTCGGCGCTGCGGCGCTGCTCCTCGGTCGGCACCACCAGGGTCTTGCCGTACAGCAGCGCGGACAGCACCTCCTGCACCGAGACGTCGAAGCTGATCGCGGTGAACTGCGCGGTGCGGGTGCCGGGTTCGCCGCCGACGGCCGCGTGGTGCCACTCCAGCAGGTTCAGCAGCCCGGTGGCGGGCATCACGACGGCCTTGGGCCGGCCGGTGGACCCGGAGGTGTAGATGACGTACGCGGGATGGCGCCCGTCCACGGCCACGGCCGGATCGTGCTCCGGCAGGTCCCCGGCCGACGTGATGGCGGCGAGGTCGTCGAGCACCACGGCCGGGCCCGCGTCCTGAAGCATGTACGCGATGCGGGCGGCCGGGTAGTCCGGATCGACCGGCAGGTACGCCGCGCCCGTCTTGAGTACGGCGAGGACGGCGACCACCAGCTCGGCCGAGCGCGGCAGCCGCAGGGCGACGGTCTGCTCCGGTCCGACGCCGCGCGCGATCAGTGCGTGGGCGAGGCGGTTGGCCCGGCGGTTCAGCTCGCGGTAGGTCAGCTCGGTGTCCTCGAACACCACGGCCGGGGCCTGCGGGGTCGCCCTGACCTGCGCCTCGAACAGCGCGGGCAGATCAGCCGTGCGGACCGGGCGGGCGGTATCGTTGCGGGCGACCAGCAGCTCGCGCCGCTCCTCGGCGGTGAGGACGTCGATCCGGCTCAGCGGCCGGTCCGGCTCGGCGACCACCGCCGCCAGCAGCCGCAACCACCGGGCGACCAGCGTCTCCACCGTGGCGTGGTCGAACAGGTCGGTGCTGTACTCGACCCGGCCGACGATGCCCTCGGCCGGCCCGCCGGTGCCACCGCGCTCCAGCAGGTGGAAGCCGAGGTCGAACATCGCGGTGGGCGTGCGCACCAGGAGGATCTCGGAGCCCAGACCGTCCAGCGCGAACTCGGTGCGGGGCACGTTCTGCAGCGCCAGCAGCACCTGGAACAGCGGCTGACGGGCGAGCGACCGGGACGGGTTGAGGGCCTCGACGACGTGCTCGAACGGCAGGTCCTGGTGGGCGTAGGCGGCCAGCGCGCGCTCGCGGACCCGGGCCAGCAGCTCCGCGAAGGTCGGGTCGCCGCTCGTATCCGTACGGAGCACCAGGGTGTTGACGAAGAAGCCGACGAGCTCGTCCAGCGCCTGGTCGGTCCGGCCGGCGATCAGGCTGCCGACCGGGATGTCCGTGCCCGCGCCGAGCTTGTCCAGCAGCGATGCCAGGGCGGCCTGCAGCACCATGTAGACGCTGGCGCCGTGCTGCCGGCCCAGCCGGACCAGGCCGGCGTGCAGGTCGGGGTCCAGTTCGACGTCGAGCTGCCCGCCGGCGTAGGAGGGGGTCGCCGGGCGGTGGCGGTCGGCGGGGAGCTTGAGCTGCTCCGGCAGATCGGCCAGCGTCCGCGTCCAGTGGTCCGTCTGGCGGGCGAACAGGCTGTCCGGGTCGGCCGGGTCGCCGAGCAACCGGTTCTGCCACAGGGTGTAGTCGGCGTACTGCACGGGCAGCGGCGCCCACCGCGGCTCCTCGCCCCGGCGGCGTGCCGCGTACGCGGTGGCCAGGTCGGCCGAGAACGGGCCCAGCGACCAGCCGTCACCGGCGATGTGGTGCATCACCACCAGCAGCACGTGCTCGTCCGGCGCCGTCTCGAACAGCTCTGCGCGCAGCGGCGGTTCGGTCGCGAGGTCGAATCCGCGCGCTGCCGCTGCCGTCAGCAGCTCCGGCAGGTCCGGCAGGTCCGCCGCGCCCACCCGGGTGACGGCCAGTCGGGGTGCGGCCGTTCCAGCGTCCAGCACCTCCTGGCGGGGAACCCCGTCGACCTGGGGGTAGACCGTGCGCAGGCTCTCGTGCCGGGTGACGACGTCTCCGAGCGCCATCTGCAGGACGGTCCGGTCGAGTTCACCGGTCAGCCGCCACGCCAGCGGCATGTTGTAGACCGATCCGGCCTCCTCCAGCTGGTGCAGGAACCACAGCCGCCGCTGCGCGAAGGACAGCGGGACCGGGTCGGGCCGCTCCGCGCGGCTCAGCGCGGGCCTCGCCCGGCCGGCCCTGCCGAGCCCGGCGGCCAGCCCGGCCACCGTCGGCGTCTCGAAGAGGGCGCGCAGCTCCAGCTCCACCCCGAGGGTGGCGCGCGCCCGCGCGACCAGCCGGGTGGCGAGCAGGGAGTGCCCGCCGAGGTCGAAGAAGTCGTCGTCGGCCCCGACCTCGGCCACGCCCAGTACCTCGGCGAACAGCTCCGCGAGGACCTGCTCCTGCGGGGTGCGCGGGGCCCTGCCCGTCCTCGGCGCGGTGTGGACGGGCGCGGGCAGCGCGCGCCGGTCCAGCTTGCCGGTGGCTGTCAGCGGCAGGCTCCCCAGGGGCACGAAGACGGCCGGGAGCATGTGGTCCGGCAGTCGCTCGCGCAGGTGTGCGCGCAGCTCGTCCGGCTGGAGCTCCGCCCCGGCGACGGCCACCGGGTAGGCGACCAGCCGCGCGTCCCCGGCCCGGTCCTCCCGGACGGTCACCGCGACCTGGGCGACCTGCGGATGCTCCGCCAGCGCCGCCTCGATCTCGCCGAGTTCGATCCGGAAGCCGCGGATCTTGACCTGGTCATCGGTACGGCCGAGGAACTCCAGGTTCCGGTCGGCGCCCCACCGCACCAGGTCGCCGGTGCGGTACATGCACGAGCCGGCCGGCCCGAACGGGTCCGCCACGAACCGCCCGGCGGTCAGACCGGGCCGGTTCAGGTAGCCGCGGGCCAGGCCCGCACCGGCGAGGTACAGCTCACCCGGCACACCCGCGGGCACCGGCCGCAACGCGGCGTCGAGCACGTGCAGCCGGATGCCCCCGAGCGGCCGGCCGATCACCGGACGCGGACTCGATCCCAGCGACGCGACGACGGCGTCCACCGTGCATTCGGTAGGCCCGTAGTAGTTCAGGCAGGACACACCCTCGACCGCCCGCAGCCGCTCCCACAGCTGCTCCGGAACGGCCTCCCCACCCATCGAGACCACCGCGGGACGGCGCTCCGGATCGTCCAGCAGCCCCCGCGCGACAAGGACTTGCAGATAGGACGGGGTGGCGTTGACGTAGTCCAGCCCGGCGCGCGCGACGTAGCCGACGAAGGCGTCCGGGTCGGACCAGGTCGCCTCGTCCAGCACGTGCAGTTCGTGGCCCGCGTACAGGCTGGACAGCTGGTCACAGGAGGCGTCGAACGACACCGACGTGGTCAGTCCGACCCGCCGCCGCCCCTCCGGCCGCTCCGGGAACAACAACGGTCGCTGGCTGGCGAAGAGGTTGAGCAGGCCGCCGTGGGTCGACACCACGCCCTTGGGCCGCCCGGTCGACCCGGACGTGTAGATCACGTACGCCGGGTGCCCCGGATCGACGGCAACCTCCGGGTCCGCCGCCGGGCAGCCCGCCACCAGTGCGGCCGTCGCCGGGTCGTCGAGCACCAGCCACCCGGCGCCGCCGGCCTCCGACAACCGGCCCCGGGTCCGCAGATCGGTCACCACCAGCACCGGCCGCGCGTCGTCCAGCATGTACCCGATCCGCGCGGCCGGGTACTCGGGATCGACCGGCACGTAGCCCGCCCCGGTCCTGAGCACCGCGAGGATCGCCACCACCAACTCGGCCGACCTCGGCAGCGCCACCGCCACCAGCCGCTCCGGACCCGCGCCCCGCGCGATCAGGGCATGCGCCAACCGGTTCGCCCGCTCGTCCAGCTCCGCATAGCTCAGCGAAACGTCCCCGCACACCAACGCCACCAGCTCCGGCGTCGCCCGCACCTGCGCCCGGAACAGCTCCGCTACGCTCGCGGCCGGAAGCTCCACCTCCGGTCCGGTGCCCAGGGCGGTCAGGTCAGCACGCTCCTGAGCGGAGAGCAGGCCGTAGCGGCTGAGCCGCCGCTGCGGGTCGGTGACCACGGCGCGGAGCAGTCGCTCCCAGCGGCCGAACATCGTCTCGACGGTGGCCGGGTCAAAGAGGTCGGCGGCGTACTCGACGAGCCCGTCGATCCCCGCCGGGGAGCCGTCCTGCGCCTGCCGCTCGGACATGGTGAAGATCAGGTCGAGCTTGGCGGTGGTCGTCGTCAACGGCATGTCGTCGACGCGCAGCCCGGGCGGCGCGAAGTCGGCCCGGGGCGCGTTCTGCAGCGCCAGCATGACCTGGAACAGCGGATGGTGCGCCAGCGAGCGCACCGGGTTGAGGGCTTCGACCAGGTGCTCGAACGGCAGGTCCTGGTGGGCGTACCCGGCCAGCGAGGTGTCCCGGACCCGGTCCAGCAACTCCGCGAAGGTCGGATCGCCCGAGGTGTCGGTGCGGAAGACCAGGGTGTTGACGAAGTATCCGACCAGCTCGTCCAGCGCCTGGTCGGTCCGGCCGGCGACCGGGCTGCCGACCGGGATGTCGTCGCCCGCGCCGAGCTTGCTCAGTAGCGCCGCCAGTCCGGCCTGGAGGACCATGAACAGACTGGTGCCGCGCTCCCTGGCGAGCTCGCGCAAGCCCCGGTGCAGCTCGGCGTCCAGTGCGGCGTGCATGAAACCGCCCCGGTGCGAGGCGGCCGCCGGGCGGGGCCGGTCGGCGGGCAGCTGGATCAGCTCCGGGAGACCGGCCAACTGCTCGGTCCAATAGGCCGCCTGGCGGGCGAACGGGCTGTCCGGGTCGGTGGCCTCACCGAGCAGCTCGTGCTGCCAGAGGGAGTAGTCGGCGTACTGGACCGGCAGGTCTTCCCACTGCGGCTCCTCGCCGCGGCAGCGCGCCGCATAGGCGGCGGTCAGATCCTGCGCGAGTGGGCCCAGCGACCAGCCGTCACCCGCGATGTGGTGAAGCACCAGCTGGAGCACGTGCTCCTGCGGCCCCAGCTCGAACAGCTCGGTCCGCAGTGGCGCGTCGCCCGCCAGGTCGAACGGCAGGTGCTTCGCCGCCGCCATCAGGGCGGACAGCTCGGCCTCGGTGGTCCGGCTCAGCAGCAGCCGCGGGCGGGCCGCCACGACATCCAGCACCTGCTGGTAGGGCACGCCGTCGACCACCGGGAAGACGGTGCGCAGGCTCTCGTGCCGGGCCACCACGTCCGCCAGCGCGGCCTCCAGGGCCCGCCGGTCCAGCTCCCCGGACAGCCGCCAGGCCAGGGCGATGTGGTAGTTCGCACCGGCGCCCTCCAGCTGGTGCAGGAACCACAGCCGCCGCTGCGCGAACGACAGCGGGATCGCCTCGGGGCGCTCGCGCTTCACCAGGGCGGCCTGCGCCGGTCCGGCCGCCACCAGGGCGGCGGCCAGGGCGGCCGGGGTCGGTGCCTCGAACAGGGTGCGCAGCGGCACTTCCAGGCCGAGCGTCGCACGGATCCGGGCGGCCAGGCGGGTGGCGAGCAGGGAGTGCCCGCCCAGGTCGAAGAAGCCGTCCTCGACGCCGGCCGACGCCACGCCCAGGACCTCGGCGAACAGCTCGCAGAGCACCTGCTCCTGCGGGGTGCGCGGCGCGCGGCCGGTGGCCGCCGGGGCGAGGTCGGGGGCCGGCAGGGCGCGGTGGTCCAGCTTGCCGTTGGCGGTCAGCGGCAGCGCGTCCAGCACGACGAACGCCGACGGCACCATGTGCTCGGGCAGCCGCTCGGCGAGGTGTCCGCGCAGGTCGGCCGCGCGCGGCGCGGCGCTCGGCGCCGGCACCAGGTACGCGACCAGCCGGGTGTCGTCGGCCCGGTCCTGCCGGGCCAGCACGGCGACCTGGGCGACGTCGGGGTGCGCGGCCAGCACCGCCTCGATCTCGCCGAGCTCGATCCGGAAGCCCCGGACCTTCACCTGCTGGTCGGCCCGGCCGACGTAGCGCAGGCCACCGGCCGGGGCACGGCGCACCACGTCTCCGGTGCGGTACATCCGGGAGCCGGCCGGCCCGAAGGGGTCGGCGACGAACCGCCCGGCGGTCAGGCCGGGCCGGTTCAGGTAGCCGCGGGCCAGGCCGGGACCCGCGACGTACAGCTCGCCGGGCACCCCCGGGGCCACCGGTCGCAGGCCGCCGTCGAGCACGTACGCCCGCAGGTCCGGCAGGGCCGCGCCGATCTCGCCGGCTGCGGCGGCGGACCGGTCGAGCGCCGCGTACGTGACGTGCACCGTGGTCTCGGTGATGCCGTACATGTTGACCAACCGCGGCGCGTCCGCCGGGTGCCGCTCGTACCAGCTCGCCAGCCGGGCGTGCTCCAGCGCCTCACCGCCGAACACGACGGTCCGCAGGGCGAGTTCACGCGGGTGCTCGGTGTCCGCCTGCATCAGCTGGTAGAAGGCGGAGGGCGTCTGGTTGAGCACGGTCACGCGCTCGCGGACGAGGAGGTCGAGGAACCGGCCGGGTGAACGGCTGGTCTCGTGGTCCACGACCACCAGGCGGCCGCCGTGCAGCAGGGCGCCCCACAGCTCCCACACCGAGAAGTCGAAGGCGTAGGAGTGGAAGAGGGTCCAGACGTCGTCGGCGGTGAAACCGAACAGGTCCTCGGTGGTGCCGAAGAGTCGCACCACGTTGCGGTGCGGAACCACAACGCCCTTGGGGTTGCCGGTGGATCCGGAGGTGTGGATGACGTAGGCGGCGTGGCCGGGATCGACGGTCACCCCCGGGTCCGTGTCCGGCAGCCCGTCCAGGTCGGCACCGTCGAGTAGCAGCCGCTCCAGGTGGTCCAGGTGGTCGGCCCCCGGCAGCTCGCCGGTCCGGATCGTCGTGACGAGCAGCGCGGGCCGGGTGTCCTGGAGCAGGTAGGCGATCCGGGCCGCCGGGTACGCCGGGTCCACCGGCACGTAGGCGCCGCCCGCCTTCAGCACGGCGAGCACCGCCACGACCAGCTCCGCCGAGCGCGGCAGCGCCAGCGCCACGAGTCGCTCCGGCCCCACCCCCCGCTCGATCAGGCCGTGCGCGAGCCGGTTCGCGCGGGCGTTCAACTCGCGGTACGTCAGCTCGACTTCGCCGTCCGTGAGGGCGACGGCGGTCGGGTTCGCCCGGACCTGCCGCTCGAACAGCGCGGTCAGGCTGCTCTCCGGCAGGTCCCGGCCCCGGTCGGCCTCGGCCGGCAGCAGCGCGCCGAGCTCCTCGGCGGAGAGCACGTCCAGCCGGCCGATGCATCGGCCGGGGTCGGCGACGACGGCGCGCAGCAGCCGCAGCCACCGCTCGACGATCCCCGCCGCGGTGGCCTCGTCGAACAGGTCGGTGCTGTACTCGACCACGCCCGACAGCCCCTCCGTGCCCGGCTGTTCGGCCAGGATGAAGGTCAGGTCGCACTTGGCCGTCCCGGTGTGCACCAGGTCGGTCGTCACCCGCAGCCCCGGCAGGTCGAAGGCGCCGAGCGGCGCGTTCTGCAGGGCGAGCATGGTCTGGAACAGCGGGTGGTGCGCCAGCGTCCGGGTCGGGTTCAGCGCCTCCACCAGGTGTTCGAACGGCACCTCCTGGTGGGCGTACGCGGCCAGCGCGTCGCCGCGCACCCGGCCCAGCAGCTCGGTGAACGACGGGTCGCCCGACAGGTCGGTGCGCAGCACCAGCGTGTTGACGAAGAAGCCGACCAGGTCGTCCAGGGCCTCGTCGGTGCGGCCGGCGATCGGTGTGCCGATCGGGACGTCGGTGCCCGCGCCGAGCTTGCCCAGCAGGGCGGCCAGTCCGGCCTGGAGCACCATGAAGAGGCTGGCGCCGCCGTCCCTGGCGAGTTCGCGCAGGCCCTGGTGCAGCTCGGCGTCGATCCGCACCGGCAGGTGGGCGCCCCGGTAGGACATCGCGGCCGGCCGGGGCCGGTCGAAGGGCAGCTCGACCTGCTCGGGCAGGTCCGCCAGCTGCTGCTTCCAGTAGGCGAGTTGGCTGCTCAGCAGGCTGCCCGGGTCCGAGCCGTCGCCGAGCAGCTCCTGCTGCCAGAGGGTGTAGTCGGCGTACTGGACCGGCAGCGGCGACCACTCCGGCTTCGCCCCGTCGGCACGGGCCGCGTAGGCGGTGCTCAGGTCCCGCAGGAGCGGCCCCGCCGACCAGCCGTCACCGGCGATGTGGTGCACCACGAGCAGCAGCACGTGCTCCTCGGTGCCCAGCTGGAAGAGTTCGGCATGCAGCGGCGGCTCCTCGGAGAGCTCGAAGCCGTACCGGGCCGCCTGCGCCAGCCGCTCCGGCAGCTCGCGCTCGCCGACCTCGGTCAGCCGCAGCCGCGGTCGGGCCGTCTCGGGGTCGAGCACCCGCTGGCACGGCACGCCGTCGACCACCGGGAAGACGGTGCGCAGGCTCTCGTGCCGCTCGACCACGTCCGCCAGCGCGGCGTCCAGGGCCCGCTGGTCCAGGTGTCCGGACAGCCGCAGGGTCAACGGGATGTTGTAGGTGGCGCTCGGGCCCTCCATCCGGTGCAGGAACCAGAGCCGTCGCTGCGCGAAGGAGAGCGGGACGGTCTCGGGCCGCTCGCGCCGCCCCAGGGCCGGGCGCGCCCGGCCCGCGACGTCCACCGCGGCCGCCAGCTCCGCCACCGTCGGCGCGTCGAACAGGTCGCGCAGCCTCAGTTCCACGCCCAGCACCGACCGGGCCCGGGCGACCAGCCGGGTGGCCAGCAGGGAGTGCCCGCCGAGGTCGAAGAAGTCGTCGTCGGCGCCGACCTCCGCCGCGCCGAGCACCTCGGCGAACAGCCCGGCGAGCAGGTGCTCGGTCGCGGTGCGCGGAGCGCGGCCCGGGTCGGCGGGCTGCCGGTCGGGCGCGGGGAGGGCCCGCCGGTCCAGCTTGCCGTTCGGGGTCAGCGGCAGGGCGTCCAGCAGCACGAAGGCCGACGGCACCATGTGCTTGGGCAGCCGGCCCCGCAGGTATTCGCGCAGGTGTTCGCGCAGGTCGGTGTCGGTCACCGTCGCGCCGGGCTCGGCGACGGCGTAGGCGACCAGCCGGGGCTCCTCCTCGGTCTCGGTGCGCACCACGACGGCGGCCCGGGCGACCCGCGGGTGCTCGGTGAGGACGGCCTCGATCTCGCCGAGCTCCACCCGGAAGCCGCGGATCTTGACCTGCTCGTCGGTCCGGCCCAGGAACTCCAGCTGCCCGTCCGCTCCCCATCGCACCCGGTCACCGGTGCGGTACATTCGCGCACCGGCCGGCCCGAACGGGTCCGCCACGAACCGCCCGGCGGTCAGCCCCGGCCGGTTCAGGTAGCCGCGGGCGAGGCACGGGCCGGCGATGTACAGCTCGCCCGGCGTGCCGACCGGCAGCGGCCGCAGGGCGCCGTCGAGCACGTACAGCCGGGCATTGCCGGCGGGCCGGCCGATGACCGGGAGGAGGCTCGAAGCCACGGACGCGATCACCGGGTTGACGGTGCACTCGGACGGCCCGTAGAGGTTGAGGCAGCGCACCCCCTCGGCCGCCCGCAGCTGCTCCCACAGCCGCTCCGGAACGGCCTCGCCGCCTGCTGCGACCAGCGCCGGGCGCCAGCCGCTGTGCCCCAACAGCCCGTGAGCGACGAGGACTTGCAGGTAGGACGGGGTCGCTTCGATGTAGTCCAGCCCGCAGCGCGCCGCATAACCCACGAATGCCTCAGGGTCGGTCCAGGTCGCGTGGTCCAGGACGTGCAGCTCGTGGCCCGCAAACAGGGCGAGCAGCTGGTTCCACGACGCGTCGAACGACACCGAGGTGGTCAGGGCCACTCGCAGCCGCTGCCGGTCCCCGAGCGCCGCCGGGAAGTGCACCTGCCGGAGGTCGCCGAGCAGGTTGAGCAGGCCGCCGTGGGTCGGCGCCACGCCCTTGGGCCGTCCGGTGGAGCCGGAGGTGTAGATGACGTAGGCCGGGTGGCCGGGATCGACGGCCACCAGCGGGTCGGCCGCTGACAGACCTTCCACCAGGGCAGCCGTCGCCGGGTCGTCGAGCACCAGCCGGTCGACAGGACCGGCCTCGGACAGCCGGCCCTCGCTGCGGGAGTCGGTCACCAGCAGGGTCGGCCGGGCGTCGTCGAGCAGGTACCCGATCCGCGCGGCCGGGTACTCCGGATCCACCGGGACGTACGCCGCGCCGGTCTTCAGCACCGCGAGGATCGCCACCACCAGCTCGGCCGACCTCGGCAGCGCCACCGCCACCAGCCGCTCCGGGCCCGCTCCGCGCTCGATCAGGGCGTGCGCCAGCCGGTTCGCCCGCGCGTCCAACTCCGCGTAGGTCAGCGAGACGTCCCCGTCCACCAGCGCGACCAGCTCCGGGGTCGCGCGCACGTGCTCCCGGAACAGCTCCGGCAGACTCACGGCCGGAGCGGCCGGAGCGGCCGCCACCGGCCCGGCGCCGAGCGCCGCCAGCTCACGCCGCTCCTCGGCGGTGACCAGGTCGATCCGGCCCAGCAGCTCGTCCGGGTCCACGTCCGCGACGGCGTCGAGCAGCGCGAGCAGCCGCTGCTGGTGCGCCGCGAGGTCCTCGTCGCCGTACGCCTCCGGCGCGCCGTGCAGCCGCAGCAGCGGGGGGTTGCCGTCGCGGTAGTCGAACACCCAGACGGCGAGGTCGGTGGTCGACCCGGACACGAAGTGGTGCACGGCGGCGGGGTGCCCGGCGAAGCTCGGCCTGGAGTTGAAGGCCATGATGTTGACGATCAGCGGGAACGCCGTCCCGATGTTGCCGGACGCGCCGAGGTCCCGCAGCAAGTCCTCGCTGCGGTAGCGCTCGTGCGCGACGGCCGCCTCGACCTCCCGCGCCACCTGGGCGACGAGGTCACGCCACGGCATGTCCGGTCGCACGGTCAGCCGCAGCGGCACCACGTTGGACATGGTGCCCGGCACTGTCATCAGCTCGCGGTCCGCGGACCGACGGGCCGTCACGGGGAGGGCGAACACCACGTCCTGCGTGCCGGTCAGCCGGTGTGCGTAGAGCGCCGCCGCCGCGATCACCAGGCGGGACCACCGGACACCGGTCCGGCCCGCCGCCGCCCGCAGCGCGTCCGGGCGCCGCAGCTCCCGCTCCTCGCGCAGGCGCAGCGCGCGGTGCGGATCGGTCGGGGCCGTGTCGGCGAGCCGCGTCGGCGCCGGCCGGTCAGCGAAGCGCTCCGTCCAGTAGGCGCGGTCCGCGGTGAAGTCGGCCGACGCGCGGTAGGCGGCGTCGGCATCGACGAGGTCCCGCAGCGAACCGAACGGGGACGGCGGCACCGGCCCGCCCTCGGCCAGTGCCGAGTACACGTCGGCGACCCGCTGCCGGACCAGGGCGCTGCTGATCGCGTCCAGCACCACGTGGTGGTAGTTCAGGTACCAGAGGAACCGGGTCGGCGAGAGCCGGATCAGCGCGTGACCGAAGAGCGGATCACGCGCGAGGTCCAGCGGGCGCATCAGGTCCCGCTCCATCCACTCCATGGCCGCCGCGCGGGGTGCGGGCTCCCCGCTGAGGTCGAGGTGCGCCGGTGCCCAGTCCCAGCTCTCCCGGAGGACCTGGCGCGGGCCCTCCCCGTCGTCGACGAAGGTCACGTGCAGGGCGTCGACCTCGGAGACCACCCGGCGCAGCGCGGTCTCGAACAGCTCCGGGTCCACCGGCCCCTGGATCTCCAGGCACTCGCCGACGCGGTAGCCCGGGATCGGTGTCCGGGAGCTCTGCTCGGCGAGCCAGATCTCGCGCTGTGCCGCCGTCAGGGGAAGCGCGTCACCGTCGCGACGGGACATGGGGGTACCTCCAGAAGAGTGGGCAGGCGTGGTGGCCGGGCACGCCGGACCACGCCGACCGCGGTGGCGTCACGAGGTCGGCGGGTGGGCGCGGGTGCTGCGGGGTCAGGCGGCTGGTTCGCCGGCCTGGAGCTGCCAGAGGGATGCGTAGAGTCCGTGCTGGGTGACGAGTTCGTCGTGGGTGCCCTGTTCGGCGACGATGCCGCCCTTGTCCAGGACGTAGATCCGGTCGGCGTGGCGGACGGTGGAGAGCCGGTGGGCGATGACGACCATCGTCCGGCCGGCCGCGAAGCCGCGCAGCGTGCGCTGAATGGCGGCCTCGGTCTCGTTGTCCACGGCGGAGGTGGCCTCGTCGAGGATCACGACCGGCGAGTCCTTGAGGATCGCGCGCGCCAGGGCGATCCGCTGACGCTGGCCGCCGGAGAGCGCGGCGCCGCGTTCGCCGATCAGCGTGTCGTAGCCGTCCGGCAGCGTCGAGATGAAGGTGTGTGCCTCGGCCATCGCGGCCGCCTCGACCACGGCCTCGTCCGAGGCCCCGAAGCTGCCGTAGCGGATGTTGTCGGCGATGCTTCCGTCGAAGAGGAACGGGTCCTGGGCGACGAACCCGATCGCGTGGCGCAGGTCGTGCCGGGGCAGGTCGCGCACGTCGCGCCCGTCGAGCAGCACGCTGCCGGATTCCGCGTCCTGGAAGCGCATCAGCAGCTTGGCGACCGTCGTCTTGCCGGAGCCGGTGGCGCCGACGAGGGCGGTGACCTGCCCGGCGGGGATGCTCAGCGAGAGGTCCTCCAGGACCGGCGGCCGACCGGGGTAGGCGAAGGTCACGTCCTCGAGGACGATCTCGCCCTTCACCGTCTCGACGTCGAGCGGTCCGCCCGTGCCCTCGGTCTCGACGGGCAGGGCCCGCAGCCGCTGGACCCGGTCGTGGGCGGCAAGGGTGCGCTGGTACTGGTCGACGATGCCGCCGAGCCGGTTCATCCGGAACAGCACCATCTGCGGCAGCCCGATCAGCGGGCTGAACACCTCGAAGCGCAGCGTGCCGTTGAGCACCGAGCGGCCGCCGACCAGCAGCGTGCCGGCCATCGAGGCGGTCGTGCAGGCGCGGACGGTCTCGGCGTGGCGGATCGTGCTCCGGGCGGTCTGCTGATTGCTCTCCTGGACCGCCTCGCTCAAGGCGTCGATGCGTTCGGCCTCGTAGTCCTCGGTGCAGAAGCTCTTCACGGTGGCACCGGCCTCCAGCGTGTTGACCAGCTGGCTGTGCAGCCTGGCCCGGTTCTCGCCGGAGACGGCGTAGTCGCCCGCGACCTTGTCCTGGTAGTGCAGCGACAGCCAGGCGATGACGGGGATCGGCAGGAAGGCGATCCAGGCGATCTGCGGCGCCATCAGCAGGAAGACCGGCACCAGGATGGCCAGGCTGGTCCCCAGGTGCAGCACGTCGTTGGCCGAGGTGGCGAAGAAGGTGCCCAGCTGACTGACGTCCTCGGTGAGCGCACCGGCGACCCGGCTGGTCCGCTCACCCTCCAGGTGCCGCAGTTCGAGGTGCTGCACGTGGGCGTACGTCCGGCTGCGCCAGTCGTGCTCGATGTCCTGGCCGAGCCCGCGCCACTGGAGGTTCGAGGCGTACGACAGGCCCGCCACGGCGGCGCAGGCCGCCGCCACCAGACCGGCCAGGCCCCAGAGTTGGGCGGACGCGGTGGTCAGGCCGAGGCGGGCCAGCGGCGCCGCCTCGCCCTTGATGAGCACCAGTCCCGTCCAGCCGAGGAAGGTGCCCAGCGCCATCTCCGAGACCTGGCAGGCGACCGAGAGCGCGGAGGCGCGGTAGAGCCGCTTCCGGTTCGGTCCGACGATCTCCAGCAGGGGGTGGCGTGTGGCTCCGGTCTCGGACGGGTCCCTGGTCGTCTCGACCGTGCTGCGCCAGGCCTTCCGGACGACGGCCGCGGTCGCCACCGCGACCCCGCCGAGTGCCACCAGTTGCCTGCTCAGCGCCGACCCGCGAACCAGTGCGATGCCGGCCGCCACTCCACCGCCGACGGCGAGGACGGGGCGTACGACGAGGCCGCGGTCGGGTCGCGGGGCCGGCACGGCGGCCGGGCGGGCCGACGCCGGAGGTCGCCTCCTGGCCGGCCCCTCCGCGACCAGGGCGACCGCCCTGCGCATGATCCGCCCGATCTCCGCGGCGGGTACCCGTACGTCGTGTCGGACGAGGACGCCACCGGTGACCGGGTTGGCCTGGGCCGCGGTGATCCCGGGGACGCGGCGCAGGGCGGCGGCGAGGACTTCGGCCGTCCTGGGCCGCCCGATAACCAGCTTGACGTCCCAGCGCTGACGGCCCGGAACGACCGAGCGCGGTCTTGCGTCCGAATCCACGGGGCCGAATCCGGCTGCGGCACCCAGCAGAGATGGCATGTGTACGATCACCTGTTTGCGGGGGTCACGGTAAGTCCGTCCATGGGCACGCAGAATTCTGCGCACGGCGGATTACTGCGACGGAGTGGAAAATCCGAAGGAGGGGGAGACGCGGCCGAAAGGGCCACGGCCGACCGCCGCGTCGACACGCCTTCCAGAGGTCTACCGGAGGACGCGCCCAGGCGGCGGGCCGGGCCGCGGTTCAGGGCGTCAGTGTGCCTTGCCGGCGCCGACCCCGGCGGTCGCCCGGATCTTCGGCGACCGGGCCTCGCCCGTCTCGCCGTTGGAGGCTTCGCCCGTCTCGCCGTTCGGGGCCGCGTTCTCGGCGGGGCGGTAGCCGTCGGACGCGACGACCTGCGCCGCCATCATGTCGGCAGCCACCTCGGCCGCGATGTCGTGGATGTTCTCCCCGGCCTCGTGGGCCGCCTTCTTCACCTCCATGACGACACCGACGGACGTCTTGACGACACCCAGCATCAACGGCTTGAGGATGCGCTTGGCCAGTGGCGCGACGATGAGACCGATCAGGAACGGCGGAACGACGGGCGGCATGATGCTCCAACCTCTCTACGCAGACGTATGACAGAGGACCCCGGGCACTGCGGACTCCGGAGCGCGCACAGCGGTACGGACGGCAGCGCCCATCTTCGGAATTCTCGATTCCCGTGCCGGATTCCCTGCCGGGTCGAATTCCCATCGATGGGGCGCACCGCCCATTCCTCGATCACCGTAGTCCAGTCATGTACATCGAGGCCAAACAGACCCGGCTGGTTTCACTCATGAGAGTGCTATCCACAGTCCTATTAACCTATTTCTCGGGATCGCCTTCGTGGCGGCCGCCCAGTTCGCGCGCCACCCTCCGGCGCAGGGCGGCGAACGGCAGCGCGCCGCCGCCCAGCACCGCCTCGTGGAAAGCCCGCACGTCGAACCCGGCACCCAGGTCCGCCTCGGTCAGCGCCCGCAGCCCGGCGAACTCCAGGTAGCCCGCACGGTAGGACAGCGCCTGCCCGGGCAGATCCGTCGAGTACCGCAGCAGATCGGAGTCGATCTGGCCGTCCGCCTCGGTGGAGTTGGCCCGCATGAAGTCCCGGGCCTGTTCCAGGCTCATCGTCCCGAGGTTGAGCCCGGTGTCCACGACGAGCCGCTGCGCGGTGAACCGCTCCTGCGCGAGGCGCCCGTAGGCGTCCCACGGGTCCTCGTAGAGACCCATCTCCCAGCCGAGGCCCGCCGCGTACTCGGCCCAGCCCTCGTTGAACGCGCCGAACTCGGCCACCTCGCGACGCAGTTGCGGCAAGGTGCGGTCCTCCGCCTGCCGGGCGAGGTGGAAGTGGTGCCCCGGCGCCAGCTCGTGGTGGATCAGCGAGGCCGAGCCGAGCAGGGACCGCCGGTCCAGGTCCGAGCCGTTGTAGCGGTAGCGCCCGACCGGGTCGGCCGCGGTCGGCGCCTCGTAGTACCCGAAGGTCATCCCCGGCTCCAGCGCCGGATCCAGCCGGGCCAGCCCGTACGGCGCCTGCGGCAGCACGGCGAACCAGCGCGGCAGCAGCGGGGCCAGCCGGTCGAGGTGGCCGCGGTAGCGTGCTTCCACCTCCTCCGGCGTCCGGGCGTGCAGCCGGGGCTCGGTCCGCAGCCGCTCGTGGAACTCGGCCTCGGAGCCGTGGAAGCCCAGCGCCGCGCGCACCTCCCGCATCCGCTCGGCGAGTTCGCGGCACTGCTCCCGGCCGAGCTCGTGCAGCCGCTCGGGCGTGGTGTCGCCCCCGGTGTGGGTCCGGACGAAGTCCCGGTACGCCTCCTCGCCGCCTTCGTACCGTGCCCAGCCGACCTCCTGTGGCGCCGCACGCAGATAGGCCGGATCGTCGAGGACGGCGAGCAGCCGGTCGAAGGCCGGTGCCAACTCACCGTCCACCAGCTGCCGAACGCCGTCCCGGAGCCGTCCGCGCCCGGTCGGGCCCAGCCCGCCGAGCCGCTCCCCGTCCACCTGCGCTCCGTCCACCTCCACCCTGCTCGCGACAGAGGCCCGCAGGCCCGCGACGGTGGCGCGCGCTCCGGCCAGGGCCGGCGCCGGCACCCGGAAACCGCGCGCTGCCTGCCCCGCCACCTTGTCCCCGATCGAGCCGACCACCCCGGCCAGCTGGTGCACCAGCGCCAAGTACCGCTCGGCGTCCGCTCGTTCGGCGAAGCGGAAGGGGCGCAGGACCGCGTCGGTGTACAGCGACAGCGGGAACAGCCGGTACGGCGTGGCGGCGGGCGTCAGCCAGTAGCGGCGGTGCGCCCGCAGCTCCTGCTCGGCCAGTCCGGCCAGGAAGGCGGCGGTGTCGGCCTCGACGCCGGGCAACTCAGCGCCGGGCAGCTGGGCGCCGTCGAGCGCGCGTACCCGGTCGAGCACCTCCTCGGCGAGCCGCGCCCGCTCCTCGGCTTCGGCGAGCGACGCGCCCGGCAGCGTCTCGACCGGAAGCCCCTGGCGGACCCTCAGCATCGGATCCCGCGCCAGCAGGAACTCCCAGTAGCGGTCGGTCAGAGAGCTGATCCCGGGGCCCGGTTCGTTCGTCCTCATGCCACCATCCTGGCGACGACCGGCCACCGGGCAGCCCGGACCAGGTGACGCCGACCGCGACACCCCTCGAAAGGGTGAATCGCGACCGCAGGTGACCGCACGTCCCGGCCGCCGCCCGCGGCTCCCGGCCGGGCCGGCAGGCCGCCGCTCCGGCCGTTCGAACACGCTTACCGCACGCTTCAGTTGCCTCGCCACGGCCGACACCGGTGACACCATGGCGCCCATGTCCCGACGCACCCTGCCGGCCGCGCTCACGGCCCTGGTCACGGCCTCGGCCGTGGCGCTGAGCAGCTGCGGCGGCGTCACCACCTCCTCGACGGCCACGCCCCTGGTGGAGCACGGGACCGTCCGGATCGCCGAGGCCAGCGAGACGCCGAGCTTCGACCCGTACTCCACCTTCGGGGCCAGTCAGGCCCGCTACGCCTACGACTCGCTGGTCAACCTCGCCCCCGACGGCACCCTGGTCTCCGGCCTCGCCGCCTCGTGGCAGGCCACCACGACCACGGCCACCTTCACCCTCCGCCCGGGCATCACCTGCTCCGACGGCACCCCGCTCACCGCCTCCGCCGTGGCCCGGGCGCTCGGCTACGCGGGCGACCCGGCCCACCAGCTCGCCGGCGCCCGGAGCGTGCTGCCCGACGTCCCGTTCACCGCGAGCGCCGACGACCGGGCCGGCACCGTGTCGGCCGGCACCGCCGCGCCCTTCCCCTTCCTCACCCGCACCCTCGGCCTGCTGCCGATCGTCTGCCCCGCCGGCCTCGACCGGCCCGGCTCACTGGACCGCACCACCCAGGGCACCGGCCCGTACGTGCTCACCCACTACACCCCCGGCGGGCCCTACGAGTTCACCGTCCGCCAGGGCTACAACTGGGGCCCGAACGGGGCGACCACCGCCGCACCCGGCCTGCCGGCCCGGATCGTCCTCTCGGTGGTCCCGCAGGCGTCCACCACCGCGAACCTGCTGCTCACCGGGGGCGTCGACATCGCGACCGTGAACGGGCCGGACCGCGCCCGGCTCACCGGCCACGGCCTGGCCACCGCCGACGTGGCGACCGTCGTCGGGCTGACCTTCTTCAACCAGCGCCCCGACCGGGCCCTCGCCGACCCGGCGCTGCGCCGCGCCCTGGTGTCCGCGCTCGACCGCCAGGGCCTCGCCAACGTCGCCGTCGGCGGCACCGGACGGCCCGCCACCGACTTCGGCGCCGAGGGAGCCGTCTGCCACGCCGACCTCGCCGCCGCCAACCTGCCCGCGCAGGACGCCGCCGAGGCCCTGCGCGCCGCCGGCTGGACCCGCACCGCCGACGGCCCGCTCGGCAAGGACGGCCACCGGCTCCGGCTGCGCCTGATCACCAGCCCCGACCTCGGCCCGACCCTGCCGTCCGTCGCCGAGCTGATGGCCCGCACCTGGACGGCGCTCGGCGCGGACGTCCAGGTGACCACCGAGAGCCTGCCCGCCCTCGTCAACGCCATGTACCAGACCGGCGACTTCGACGTCGTGGTCGGCAGCACCCCGGGCTTCGCCCTGCCGGTCGGCTTCGTCCCGTTCTTCTCCGGCCCGCTCCCCGCCCAGGGCCTCAACTTCGCCGGCGTCGCCGACCCCGCGTACGACACCCTGGTCGCCCAAGCGCTCCAGGAAGCCGACACGACCGGCTGCGGCACCTGGAACCAGGCCGCCGCCGCGCTGCTGCGCGCGGCCGACGCCCTGCCGATCGCCGACGGCCTGAGCACCGTGTACGGCCACCGCACCACCTTCGCGACGAGCTTCGGCGGTCAGCTCGTCCCCACCAGCATCCGGCTGCACCGATGAACCGGGGGCCCGACGTGTCCTTGCCCAAGCTGCTCCAACCCCAGCTGCTCCGGCACCAGCTGCCCCGACCCCAGCTACTCCGGCACCCCTGGACGGTGTTCCTGGCGCGCCGCACGGCCCGGCTGCTGGTCTCCCTCGCGGTCGTGCTCACCGCCTCGTTCGCGATGGTCCGCCTCGTCCCCGGCGACCCGGTCCGCGCCGCCCTCGGCATCGACGCCGCGCCCGCCATGGTGGCCGCCCGGCGCCACCAGCTCGGCCTCGACGCACCGTTCCCGGCCCAGTACCGGCACTACCTGGGCGGCCTGCTGCACGGCGATCTCGGCACCTCGCTGGTCACCGGCACGCCGGTTGCCGAACTGGTCCGCACCAGGCTGCCGGCCACCCTGGAGATCGCCGGCCTGGCGTTCCTGGTCACCCTCGCCGTCGCCCTGCCCGGCGGGCTGCTCGCCGCCGTGCGCACCCGCGACGGCCGGCACCCGCGCAGCGAGCTGGCCTTCACCCTGGTCACCACCGGGCTGGCCGGGGTGCCGGACTTCGTGCTGGCCGCCGGGCTCACCGCGCTGCTGGCCGTCGGCCTCCAGCTGCTGCCGGTGGCCGGCGCGGCGGGCGCCGACTCCTTCGTCCTGCCGGTCCTGGCGCTCGCCCTCGCGCCGACGGCCGTGCTGACCCGCATCGTCCGGGTGGCGGCGCTGACGGTGCTGGGTGAGGACTACCTGCGCACCGCCCGGAGCAAGCGGCTGTCCGCCACCCGCCGCTACCTGCGGCACGCGGCACCCAACATGGCCACCGCCGCGCTCACCGTCGCCGGGAGCCTGCTGCCCGCCATGATCGCCGGGACCGTGCTGGTCGAGAAGGTGTTCGCCTGGCCGGGCATCGGATCCGCGATGGCGCAGTCGGTGGCGGCCGAGGACTACCCGGTGGTCCAGGCGATGGTGCTGATCCTGGGCACCACCGTGCTGCTCTCGGGCCTCCTGGTCGACGTGCTGCTGGCCGTGCTGGACCCGCGTTCGACAATCCGGGAGAGCTGAGGACCGTATGCGCCTTCCCCTCAGGCACCCGCGCTCGCCGATGGCCTGGGTCGCGGCGGCCATGCTGGCCTGCCTGGTCGTCCTCGCGCTGGCCGGCCCGCTGCTGTGGGGCACGGCGGCCGACCACCCCGACCCCTCGGTGGTGCTCCAAGGCCCTTCCGCGGCCCACCCGTTCGGCACCGACGGCCTCGGGCGGGACGTGCTCGCCCGGGTCCTGACGGCCACCCGGCCCTCGCTGCTGCTCGCACTGGCCGCGACCGCGCTCGGCGCGACCGGCGGCGTCCTGCTCGGCGCCGCCACCGCCGTGGTCGGCCCCCGGACGCGCAGGCTGCTCACCGCACTGATCAACCTGCTGCTCGCGTTCCCCGCGCTGCTGGTCGCGCTCTTCCTCGCGGTCGTGTTCGGCGCGGGCGCCGGCGGGGCGGTGCTCGCGCTGGCCGTCGCGGGCGTCCCCGGTTTCGCCCGGCTCGCCCAGACGCTCGCCGCCGGGGTCGCCGGCACCGACCACCTGGCCGCCGCCCGCGTCCTCGGCCTGCGGCGCCACCGGCTGCTGTGGCGGCACGTCCTGCCCAACATCGCCGAGCCGCTGCTGCTGAGCACCACCACGGCGGCGGGCACCGCCCTCGTCGCGCTCTCCGGGCTGAGCTTCCTCGGCCTGGGCGTCCAGCCGCCGGGCTACGACTGGGGACAGCTCCTCAACCAGGGGCTCGACCGCATCTACGCCCAGCCGCTGCCCGCCCTCGCCCCCGGCCTGGCCATCCTCTACGCGGCCATGACCTTCCAGCTCCTCGGCGAGGTCCTCGCGGGCGGCGCCGCCCGGCGCAGTCCGGCATCCCGAACGTCGTCACCTCCGACGATCACGCCGAGCGGGCCCGCCGAGGACGGCCTCGTGCTCCAGGTCGAGGGCCTCGGCGTCGAACTCCCCACCCCGGCCGGGGTGATCCGGCCGGTGCACGACGTGAGCCTGTCGCTGCGCCCCGGCGAGATCGTCGGGCTGGTCGGCGAGTCCGGCTCCGGCAAGTCGCTCACCGCGCTCGCCATCGCCGACCTGCTCCCGGAGCGCGCCCGGGTGACCCGGCGGACCCTGCGCCTGCTCGGCGCCGACCTCGCCGCGATGACGCCCAGGGAGCGCGACCACCACCTCGCCACCGGCCTGGCGATGATCTTCCAGAACCCCGCCTCCGCACTCAACCCCTCCCTGCGGATCGCCACGCAGCTCACCGAGACCGTCCGGGCCCACCGCGGCGCGAGCCGGGCGCAGGCCGCCGCGGAGGCCGCCGACGCGCTGCGCCGGGTCGCCCTTCCCCCCGGCCTGCTGCGCTCGCGCCCGCACCAGCTCTCCGGAGGCCAGCGCCAACGCGTGATGATCGCCTCCGGACTGATGGTGCGACCGCGGCTGATCATCGCCGACGAGCCGACGACCGCGCTCGACGTCACCGTGCAGCGCCAGATCACCGACCTGCTCGCCGACCTCCGGCGGGAGACCGCCGCCGCCATCCTGTTCATCAGCCACGACGTCGCCCTGGTCGGCGAGTTCTGCGACCGTGTGCTGGTGATGTACGCGGGCACCATCGTCGAGGCCCTGCCCGCCGAGCGGCTCGCCGACGGCACCCGGCACCCCTACACCCGGGCCCTGGTCGAGTCGGTGCCGGACCTCACCGCGGACCGCGACCGCCCGCTGCCGACGGTGGCGGGCACGTCCCCCGATCCGCGCACACCCGGCCCCGACCAGCTCACCCCCGCGCCCGACCAGCTCACACCCGCCCCCGGCTGCCCGTTCGAGCCCCGCTGCCCGCGCCGCCACGACCGCTGCGCCGAGCAGGCCCCGCCGCCGGCGGACCTGGACGCGGTCCACCGGGTCTCCTGCTGGTACCCGGTACCGGTCGGGGCGGAGGTGGCCGCGTCATGACCGCCCTTCAGGTCTGCGACCTCACCGTCCGCCACCACGGCCCGCGCGGCCCCGTCACCGTCGTGGACTCCGTTTCCCTGGAGATCCCGTCCGGCACCACGCTCGGGCTGGTGGGCGAGTCCGGCTCCGGGAAGTCGAGCCTGGCCCGCGCGATCGTCGGCCTCGTCCCCGTGCACGGCGGCCGGGTCCTGCTCGACGGGCGGGAGGTCCGCGCCCGCACCGTCCGCGACCGGCGGCGGCTGGGCCGGCTGGCCCAGGTCGTCCTCCAGGACCCGGACACCGCGCTGGACCCGAGGATGACGGTCCGCCAGACGCTCGCCGAGGCCGCCACCGTCTTCCACCGACTCGACCGGCGGGCCCGGGCCGACCGGGTCGCCGGCCTGCTCGAACTCGTCGGCCTCGACCCCCGGCTCGCCGACCGCCTGCCGCACCAGCTGTCCGGCGGCCAGCGCCAGCGGGTCGCCATCGCCCGCGCCCTGGCCGTCGGACCGGGCCTGCTGATCGCCGACGAGATCACCTCGGCGCTCGACGTCTCGGTGCAGGCCGCCGTCCTCAACACGATCCGCGAACTCCAGCGGCGGCTCGGCCTGACCATGCTGTTCATCGGCCACAACCTGCCCGTGGTCTGCCACGTCTCGGACACGGTGGCGGTCATGCAGCGCGGCCGGATCGTCGAGACCACCACCACCGAGGCCCTCCTGCGCGCCCCACAACACCCGTACACCCGGACGCTGCTCGCCTCCGTACCGAGCCTGAGGAGGCTCCGATGACGGTGCTCCGATGACCAGGACGGTGCTCCGATGACCAGCAGCCAACCGGACGCCATCGTGGTCGGAGCCGGCGTGATCGGCTCCGCCATCGCCCTGGAGCTCGCCCGCGCCGGGCGCCAGGTGCTCGTCGTCGACAAGGCCGGCGCCGTCGGCCACGGCTCCACCAGTGCCTCCAGCGCGATCATCCGATTCAACTACTCCAGCTTCGACGGTGTCGCCACGGCCTGGGAGGCCCGGCACCTCTGGACGGCCTGGCCCGACCACCTGCGGCTGACCGGCCGCCGCCCGCTCGCGTCCTTCCACCGCACCGGCGCCGTGCTGCTCGACTCCCCCGTCGCCACGCCCTCCGCCGTCACCGCCCTGTTCGACCGCGTCGGCGTCCCGTACGAGCGGTGGGACGCCGCAGCGCTGCGCCGGCACCTGCCCGGGATCGACGCCGGGCGGTACTGGCCGCCGAAGCCGGTGGACGACGACGCCTTCTTCGCCGGCCCCACCGGCGAGCTCGGCGCGCTGTTCACCCCGGACGCCGGGTACGTCGACGATCCTCAGCTCGCCGCCCAGAACCTCGCGGACGCGGCGGGCGAGCTCGGCACGCGCTTCCTGTTCCACGCCACCGTGGCCGCCGTCGAGCGGACCGCCGACCGGGTGACGGGCATCCGCCTGACCGACGGCGCGCGGATCGCCGCACCGGTCGTGGTCAACGCCGCCGGACCGTGGTCGGGAGGCCTCAACCGGCTGGCCGGCGTCGGGAGTGACTTCACCATCGGCGTGCGCCCGCTGCGCGAGGAGGTCCACCAGGTCCGCGCGCCGGGCTCCGTGCCACGCTCCGTGCCGGGCTCCGCCGTGGGCGGCCCCGTCGTCGCCGACCTCGATCTCGGCACCTACCTGCGGGTGGCCCCCGGCGGCCACCTGCTGATCGGCGGCACCCAGCCGGACTGCGACCCGCCCGAGTGGATCGAAGACCCGGACGCCGCCGACCCCCGCCCCACCGCCCGGCGCTTCCGGGCCCAGGTGACCAGAGCCGCGCGCCGGTTCCCGGCGCTCGGCGTCCCCAGCCAGCCCCTCGGGATCGCGGGCGTCTACGACGTCGCCGACGACTGGACCCCGATCTACGACCGCACCGCCCTCGACGGCTACTACGTCGCCATGGGCACGAGCGGCAACCAGTTCAAGAACGCCCCGCTGGTGGGCCGCTACCTGGCGACCCTGATCGACCGGGTCGAGGCCGGCCACGACCACGACGGCGACCCGGTCCGCCACCGCTGCGAGCACACCGGCAACGTCGTGGACCTGGGCTCCTTCTCCCGTCGACGCCCGGTCCGGGCAGGCTCCGCGCGGACGGTCATGGGCTGATCACCCGCAGTTCCCGCACCAGGTCCTCGACGACGCCGACCACGAACTCGGGTGCCTCGTGCGGGAAGTCGTGGCCGGTCCCGTCCGGCGTGTACACCAGCCGGGACGCCGTCGACGCCGCCAGGTACCGCACCCTGGTCCGCAGGTAGAAGCGGCTGATCCGCTCGGCCTCGACCGCGTCCCGGGCGCCGGCCAGCACCGCCTCACCGCCGATGAGATCCCGGGGTATCACCAGCACCAGCGGCAGGTCCCCGAGATCCCCGTCGTACACCACGGTCTCCCAGCCCACTCCCGCCAACCCGGACGGCGACAGCTCCGCGAAGATCGACGCGGCGGCGCAGCCCTGCCCGACCCGGCTACCGGGGCCGCGGCCGGCGCCGAACAGCTGCCGCACCGCCGCCAGCAGGAAACCACGGCGCATCCCCGCGACCAGCCGGTTGGCCGGCGCGAAGGCGATGACCTCCAGGGGTGTCGGGTCCAGCAGCACCAGCCCGGCCACCAGATCCGGCCGACGCCTGGCCACGTTCGCGACCAGTAACCCGCCGAAGGAATGGCCGACGAAGACGAACGGGCCCCGCTCGCCCGCCGCCGCCAGCGCCGCCGGCAACTCCTCCGCCTCGGCCGCCGTCGTCCGCGGGAACGGCCCGACATCGCTCCAGCCCGTCCCCAGGCGGTCGACCAGCACCGACCGGGCCCGGGCCGACAGCATCGTGTGCAGCTCACGGAAGTCCTCACCAGGGGCGTGCCCGCCGGGCACCCAGACCACCGTCGGCCCGTCCCCGGGCTCCCCCGCACCCAGGACGTGCATCCGGTGGCCGCCCACGTCCACCAGTCGCCCCGGCGGCGGATTCTCCCGCGCCTCCCGGGCCACCAGCACCAGGTGACGAACGGCCCCCGCCGCCAGCAGCACACCGACAGCCACCACCAGGCCACCGAGCACCACCGCCCACGCCGCCCCCACCCCGAGCAGCCCACCACCCACCGCCACCACCAGCACCGCAAGCGGCACGCCGAGCCAGTCCCGGCTCAGCACCGCGAGCAGGCGGCTCGCCATCCGTCCGTCCCGTCGCATCGGCCCTCCGCAACGGTGCTCGAAATGCAATCCCTGCCAGTCTCCGTCCACCGTCCACCTGCCACAACGGCAGGCCGACGCCCGAACGCGCGCCCGGGTGGCGGCCAGGCGACTCGCGGGATGACGTAACCCCGGGGGTCCTGAAGCGTTCTCACGATGTCCGACTGGTTCAACGACACGGGCGACAGCCACTGAAGGAGATCCGCACGGAGAGGTCCGAGTCCGGGTCCGCCCCGGCCCTCGCGGCTGTTCCGTTCACCGAGCCGGCCGAAACCGGTGCCGCGCCGGCGCAGCCGGCCACGGTGGGCCCGGAAGCCGTCCCCGTCCGCCGGCGTCTCACCGCGTTGGACGCGTTTCGCGGCTGTCTCGTGGTTCTGCGCATCTTCATCGGCAGCCAGGTGGCGGAGATCGCGGCTCCCGTCCTGCTGCACGCGAACGGGTTCGGGTTGACCGTCGCCGACTTGGTCGCTCCCGGGTTCCTGTTCATCATGGGCTTGGCGGTGCCGGTGTCCATGTGGCGTTTCTCCGGGCGCCGGGCGCAAGCGATCCGGGCGGGCCGGACAGGCGGCCGCAGCTGCTGCGCGTCGCTCTCACCCCCGGCCAGGCGTACTACCACGGCCCCCAGCGCAGCATCCACGACCAAGCCTGCGCCGGCCGGAACCTCCCGGACACGGACACCTACCCCACCGACTTCCTCGACCGCGTCGGCCTGGAAGGCTTCGGCAAGACCGTCCACGGGGACTACCTCGGCTGGGACTTCACCCAGCACTGCTACTTCTCCACCAGCCGGCCACCCGTCGGCTCCCACGAGAACCCCCTGGTCCCCTGGCAGTCCGTCGCCGCCAACCAACTGTCACCCGGTAGCCGGATCCACGTCCTCGACTGCGGCCAAGGGCTCTCCCCCGACACCTGCGCCCGGGTGAAGTCCGCGAACTGGCACGTCGACGACCTCTGCAGCATCGGCTGCGACGACGCCAAACACCTCGACCTGTACATCGGCGAACAGACCCAGGCCAACCTCGAGGACCAGGACTCCTACTTCGTCACCACGAACGCGAAGGTCCAGGCCGGCAGCCCCGAAGCAGCGAACTGACGTCTCGGGATCGTCGTCAACGGTGCTCCGGATTCTCGAAGTCGAATCGGCATCCCGCGTCCCACTCCGACCGCTGGTTCCCGTGCACCGGCATCCCCCCGGCGTCCTTGAGCATCCGCGCCACGTGCAACTGGTTCCACGTCATGAACGTGGTGTTCCGGTTCGTGAAGTCGTTCTCCGGCCCACCGGAACCCGGATCCAGGTACGACGGACCGGGCCCCGCCTCCCCCACCCACCCCGCATCCGCCTGCGGCGGAACCACGTAACCCAAGTGCTGCAGGCTGTACAGCACGTTCATCGCGCAGTGCTTGGCACCGTCCTCGTTCCCGGTGATCAGGCAACCGCCCACCCGACCGTAATAGGCGTACTGACCGTGCTCGTTGAGGATCGACGAGCAGGCATACAACCGCTCGATCACGCGCTTCATCACAGAGGAGTTGTCTCCCAGCCAGATCGGCGGAACACTCTGGCACCCTACCTGACCTGCGGCTATCGCAAGGAGCAAATCCGACGAGCAGATCGGGCTGTTTCGGGCCGGCGATCTGCAGATGCTGAAAGACCGCAGGGTCCAAGAGCTTCGGGAGCAGGCCGACGAGCTCTTCTCCAGTGCAGTCCGCGAGGACGTGCTCCAATCTCGCCAGGGCGCTCAGCACACCGCTGATGGTCACCATGGCGCGCGCCGTCTATGGCGCTCCTGGGCGCGACCCGTCGGAGCTGCTGGATCCCTGTCCTCGGGCGCTCAGCCCTGCGGAAGCGTGTACCGGTGGCACGTGAAGCACCGACCACGAACAATTGTGCCTATGGAGGCGTTAGCGCTTCGCCTGCTCAAGGTGCTCCTACCGGTGCTGGCCGCTCGGCTGGCAGTGGTCGGCTTGTCCGAGGATCAGATATTGCGCTGGCTGCGCCGGGACCCTCCTCGGCTGGCGATGCGATCGGCCTTGACCGCTGCTCTCGACGCCGTGGAAGTGCGTCACCCCCTCAGCGCGTCGACGTTCTCCGACAAGGCCTTCCTCGACTCCTCGCCAGTGGTCGGACTGCTGGCCCGATGTGTGCCACCACAGGAGCCGCCGACCGCCGCGGAGCTGGCCGGGCTCTATGTGGATCACGTGGGCCCGGGCCCTGATCGGGCAGGAGCCGTCGACCAAGCCACGCCCATGGCCGAGGACTTCCTCACCACTCTGCGTGAGCGGTTGCGTCACAGCGAAGCGTTCCGCCCCCTGTTCGACAGTGCCTCGGCCGACTCGGCGGCGGCCTCACTGATCCGGCTGGTGGAGGTACTGCCGGACCTGATGACCCGGCTCGACCGGGCGCCCGCTCGGCTGCGGTCGCATGTCAAGTCGCTCAGCACCCTGCGGGAACGGCTCACGGCGAACTTCATCGGCCGCGAGTTCATCATGAACGCGATCGACAACCGGCTCCTCAACCCCGACCGGCCCAGCGGGTACATCCTGATCCAAGGCGAACCGGGAATCGGCAAGTCGACCGTCATGGCCGAACTGGTGCGCACCCGGGACTACGTCCACCACTTCAATGTCAAAACCGCCGGTGTCGTATCCGCAGACCAGTTCCTGCGAAACATCTGCGCCCAGCTGGTCCTCAGGTACGAGCTGCGGTACGCGGAACTTCCGGCGGATGCCGGCCTCGACAACGCCTTCTTGGACATCGTGCTACGGGCCTCGGTCGAGGTGGCCGCGACGACAGGTGAACTGCCTCTGGTGATCGCGGTCGACGCGCTCGACGAAGCCGAGGAGCCGATTGGGGCGCAGGAAGGGATGAACCGGCTGCTGCTGCCGCACGACCTCCCCGACGGTGTGCATGTGGTGGCCACGATCCGCAGCGGAGTCGACGACCGTCTCGATGTCGCGCAGCGGGCCCTGCCGATCGAAATTCGCGACAACGATCCACAGAACATCGCCGATGTGCGGGCTTATGTCAGAGACTTCCTCCGTCGGCGGTCGGACGTCATGCCTCGGCGCCTGAGCGAGTGGAAGGTCGGGGCGGAAGCATTCACCCGCTCGGTCACCGACCACAGCGAGGGCAACTTCATGTACGCCGTGAAGATGCTCGAGGACATCGCGAGCGGCCGTATCACCCCGCGGACCTTCGGCGGTCTGGAGGGCCTGCCGAGCGGCCTGCAGGGCTACTACCGCCGCCACTGGCGCAGCATGCGCGACCCCGATGCGCGACGGTTCGACCAGGTCCAGCTCCCGGTGATCGGTGTCCTGGCCGCGGCCCCGGAGGCCGTCACCGCCCTCCAGCTGACCCAGTGGATCAACGGCAGCAAGGTCTTCGCCCCCATCGAGCAGCGCGACGTCGACCGCGTCCTCGCCGAATGGCAGCAGTTCCTCAACCAGGAACCGGGAATCCCACCGCGCTGGCGGATCTACCATCTGAGCTTCCTGAACTTCCTGGAACACGAGCTGGACCTCAGGCGGTACCGGTCAGCCATCACCGAGGCCATCCAAGGAAAAATCCACTGGTGATTCCTGATGCCCGAGCCTTTCGACGATCTCAACGACACGGAAATCCGGCGCTTCATCCCCATGCTGCTCCAGCAACCCGAGAAGCTGCCCTATGTAATCAAGACGCTGTCACACCCCGGCTCCACCGGCGCGAACGCCTGGTTCGCGGCCCGAGACCGTCGCCGCGAGCTCGATGGCTACCTGGCGGAGGTACAGGACGCCTGGCGCTTCGCGAACGGCCTGCCCCTTGGCGCCGAGACGCTCGGTCTTCAATGCATGTGCGCACTGATCCTCGCAACAGTCGCTGATCTTGCCGCGCAGATCCCCCCGACACTGAGCGAGCGCTTGATAAGTGGTGGCGTGTGGACGCGTGAACAGGCTGTCTCCTATGCCCGGGCCAACTACGACGCTGAAGCAGCCCTGGAGGCGATCAGCGACTCCGTGAAGAGTACGGCCGACGGCTCCACCGATCCTACTGTCGCCGCGCGCCGCGAGACGCTGCTCGCGCTGGCCCTGGCCACTGGCAGACGCCGGATGACGGAACGCAAGATGACGCTCTTCGCGAAGCTGGTCGACGGTGCCGCCCCGCACGAGATTGCGGCACTGCTCGATGGTGTGGCCGGCGAGCTGAACGAAGGCACCCGGCTGGGCGGGATGAGGGAGATCGTCCCCAAGGTTCCTCCGGATCTCCTCGCCCGCGCGGCGAAGATCGCCCGGGACTTCTCGTCCCCGAGCATGAGAGCCGAGGCCCTCGCGGTAGTCGCAGCCCGGATGGCCGACGACCGGCAGCCGCCGGTCCTCGATGAGGTGCTCGCGCTCGCTCGGTCGGATCCGACTAGGGCCCTGCTGGCGGAGCTCGCAGCAACTGTTCCCGACTCCTACCTCGGGGCGGTGGTTGCGCTCGCGGATCAAGTCGACGCGGAAGACGGCGCAGCTCAGCGCGTCGCCGCCGCCGTGCTCTGCCGCAGGGCCGAGAACGATCCCGATGCGGTCGACGCGGAGGCCGAGCGCCTGACCGGTGCGGAGAAGGACTTCGTACTGGCCGCCGTGGCCGTCTCGTTCGCCCGTCGCGGGGACTGGCCTCGAGCCATCGCGGTCACATCACGGATCGCCGATCAGGGCATGGCGCTCGACGACGCGCTCACCGCGATCCTCCCGGCGCTGCCGGACGTCGACAATGCCAGCTTCCTGCGCGAACTCACCAAGCTGGACGGAGGGCACCTCACCCGGTACTTGCGAAAGGCGATCGGGGCGATCCCGCTGACCGAGCACGCCGCCCGAGCACTGTTCGCGGTCGCCAAGTCCTGCTCCGACGAATTCGACCGCTCCGACGCATGCGCAGTGCTCGCACCCGCGCTCGGTGAAGAGCACGTCTCGGACCTGCTGGCAGGCATTCTGAGCGGCGAACTGCACTCTTCCGAAACGGCATTGGCCGATCTCGCCCCGGGCCTGACCCTGGCGCAGACGCGCGAAGCCTTCGACCGGCTCACCCCCGAGAGCCAGCTGAAGGGCGCCGAGAGCGCAACCGCCCTTGGACTGCGGCTGGCGGAGCTGGGCTACCCCGAGGAAGTCATTACCCGATTGAGTGAGGGTCAGCTGCAGTTCGAGCGGCCTGGGGCGCTGGCAGCCCTGGCGGCGCACGTACCGGACCAGTTGCTGCCAGCGATCCGAGCCGCATGCCAGCCCCGCTCGGTGACCGAGGAACGGATCGACGCTCTCCTGGCCCTCGTGCCTCATCTCGCCCCCGATCGGGCGGAGCTCGCGACAGGCGAAATCGTCACGGACGCCGTCGGAATACCGTCCGGGTCGGTCCGCCTGGCTGCGCTAGCGCGACTGGTCTGTGACGGCGTCCGGGCCGCAGAGGTCCCGCTCCTCGAGACGATCCAAGGGGCTTGCACTGCGCCGTGGGGCGTCAACTCCGACAGCGACGTAGTCAAGGCCCTCAGAGCCGCCGGCCCCATCGCCTGGCCACCGGGGCTCCTGCCGTCGCTCTCCCGCTTGAAGGCGCCGCACCGCCTGTCGGCGCTGCTCACCGTGGCACTCACCCCCAGCGCTGCCGCAGCACAAGCCGCACAGGCCGCAGTCGACCTGTTCCTGACGAGTCCGGAGGCCGTCGAGGACACCGACTGGGACTGGGATGAACCGACCAGTTCGACAGCAGTCGCCGCCGCCGTTCTCGCGCTGACGGACGATGAGGACTTCTCCCGGGCAGCGGACCGCTTCGTCGCGTTTCTGGGCCCGGCTGACCTCACTCGCGCGGTTCACCGAGGACAGACACTCAGATCCGCCCGAGTCAGGATTCCCCTGCTCAGGCTCCTCAGTCTGACTTTGCAGTCAGCACAGCAGCCGTCAGGAGAGGGTCAGGACAGCCCGGCAGGGATCGCCGCGACCGAATATGCACGTCGCGAGGAGTGGATCAACGACGACGAGCTGCTAGTCGACGCAGCTGTCGTGCTCGGTGCCGACCCGGCGCTGCGCGATGAGCTTCTGAATCTGGCCGACACAGCCGAAAGGACTGTAACCAAACCCGAGGCCGCGCTGGACCTGGCTCTCCAGATCTGTCGGATCCTCGACGATGAGACACCCGCCGATGTGGTCAGTCGCGGCGTGGCAGCCGTTCTCGATCTCAACAACAGCGACGCGTGGTGGTGCCTCACCTGGTTGGCCAAATGGGCGAACGAGCCGGACGTCGAGCGCCTCATCCATGCTCTCAGCGATCAGGCGACGGTGCAGTGCCGCAGCGACGTGGCGGCCTTCGCTGCGGCGGCGCTGGCTCGCCGGGCCGACGAGCTCGGTAACAGGGTTCTCGCCAGGGTCTCCCTTCGCTGTCTGAACCACGCCGCCGGGAATCTGGTCGAGGCAGCCGATGCTCTGGCGACTCTCCCGGACGACCTCCTCAGCGCCGCGGACCATGGAGACTATGACGATCAGGCATACGGCGCGCTCGCACTTGCAGCTGCGGAACGAGGCGACGCAGACCTGGTCGCAGTGGGCCTGGCGGGGATTTCCTCATCGTGGATCGGGCGGAACACCTGGCAGGACGCTCTGGAACACATAGCCGCTCGGGCCGAACCCGCGATCGCCGGCGACCTCCTGGACCTCGTGGGCGACCTGCCACCCTACCTGGGGGCGGAAGCGCTGGCCGTGCTTGCTTGCAAGTTCCCCCCGGCCGAGCGCGGCGCGGTGATCCTCCGGGCGATGACCGCGGCCTTGGAGCTCCCTGCCTCCTACCGGCGTCGCGTCATGGAGATTGTCGGTCCCCACCTCACCCCGTCCGCCACGACCGCGCTCGCGGATCTGTGGAAGGACGCCGTTCGAGCCAGCTCTGCATCACGTCGCGGCGACGTCCTGTCCGACGTTGCCACGTTCGCCGGACTCCTCGTCAGCTGCTTCGGACCGGCCGTGGCAAGCTCGCTAGCCGACGCGATAAGAGCAGGTGGAGCAGACCGTTGGCCCTGACAGCTGTCCTCGCGCGAGGGCAGAATTGTGGCGGGGGATACTTCGAGTGTGTGGGCGCCATGACCTCGCCAGGGCAAGCTCAGGCCCACGGCCCGCGGGCCGAGCGACAAGTCCGCTCACCGAGCACGCCGGGATGTTCCGCGCTCGGGTCAGGAACCAGGTCCGGCGGCTCTGCGCGCCGCCCCCAGGTCTCCTCCGAGGGGCACTTCACCACCTATCGCCCCCGGACACCCCTGACATGCTCCAGATGCCAGAGTGTTACCCCCACCCCAGACCGGCGGAACACTCTGGCACCCTACCTGAACTGCAGAAACAAAGGAACCAAGGCCAACTGACTGCCGCCGCGAGATTCCAGGCGCACGACAACGCGGGCGCTTCTCGCACCCCCTTGACCCCCAGCATCGGGAGCTCCTCCCCGCGCGCTCGGGGTTGCTCCGACGCAGAACTGGTTGGACGCCTGCGGGTCGTCCATCTCCCCGCGCGCTCGGTGCTACTCCCCGGACCCGGGCCGGAACACCCTGCGGGCTGGGCTTCTCCCCGCGCGCTCGGGGCTGCTCCGATCTGCGACCGTTGGTCCGCATCAAATAGCGCCCCTCCCCGCGCGACCGGGGTCACGCCGAGGACCAACACACCGACGCTGACCGCCACATGGCGCACCCAACCACTGCGCCGACACCGGCGCCGACCCCGATGCCCTGCATACCATCGCCTCACTGACATCGGCAGCGGCTTCGACGCCGACCGGCTCACCATCACCGCTACCCTGTAAGTCGCCACACCTCAACGCTCCTTGACATAAGCAAAGAACAAGAAAGGCCCCGCACTACCGCAGCTGGTGAAGCCCCTCCCCGCGCGCTCGGGGCTGCTCCCGAGGATGGCGTGAAGCCAATGGAGTGGTTACTCTTCTCCCCACACTCGGGGCTGCTCCGCCCTCCATGTCCGGGCTGACCTGAACGAATGCCTTCTCCCCGCGCTCGGGGCTGCTCCGGCCGAGCTGTTCGCCCACTTCGACCGTGGCCACTTCTCCCCGCGCGCTCGGGGCTGCTCCGGTGATCCGCTCTGCAGCGAACACATACTCGGCCTTCTCCCCGCGCGCTCGGGACTGCTCCGATGGGCTTCGGGATCCGCTTCGCCGCCAGTCCTTCTCCCCGCGCGCTCGGGGCTGCTCCGAAGCGCCGCTAGGCGCCAGCGGGCGGCCCCAGCTTCTCCCCGCGCGTTCGGGGCTGCTCCGGCCCGGGTCGCGGTGATCCTGCTGTCCCAGGACTCCTCCCCGCGCGCTCGGGGCTGCTCCGATCTGCGACCGTTGGTCCGAGGCAAATAGTGCCCCTCCCCGCGCGACTTGAGATCTAGCGGTCGTTGCAACACCCCAGACCAGGGGACGTTGTGACCTTCGAGATCCGCAAGGACCGAGGTCCTCAGGGGCGGAAGAAGCTGACCGCTGAACGGGCGGCATACTTCGAGCTCATGCGTCAGGGCTTCGGCACCGGCCTGCTCACCATCACCGCTACCCTGTAAGTCGCCGCACCTCAACGCTCCTTGACATAGGCACAGAACAAGAAAGGCCCTCGCGTTACCGCAGGTGGCGAAGCCTTCTCCCCGCGCATTCGGGGCTGCTCCGTCGGCGGGCCGGGTGCACGCGGCGTAGACCTCCGTCTCCCCGCGCGCTCGGGGCTGCTCCGCTCGCGGCGATCAGCCCGAACACCCTGACCTCCTCCTCCCCGCACGCTCGGGGCTGCTCCGGCGACCATCTGCGGCACGCTCACCTCGGCCAGCTTCTCCCCCGCGCTCGGGGCTGCTCCGACCTACGCGGTCTTCCGGACCTACCGGGCCGATTTCTCCCCGCGCACTCGGGGCTGCTCCGTCGACCAGGTCCAGCATCAGCACCGCCGGGTGCTTCTCCCCGCGCGCTCGGGGCTGCTCCGCCGCCTGCGAACTGCGTAGGCAGGTCCCGGCGCTTCTCCCCGCGCGCTCGCGGCAGCTCCGCCGTGGCTGGTCATGTTCGACAGCGCCGCCATCTTCTCCCCGCGTACTCGGGGCTGCTCCGCACACGCCGTTCAGCATGCCCTCGCCGTTGTCCTCCTCTCTGCACGCTCGGGGCTGCTCCGGACCCCACCCGCCTGGCCGTCGAGACCCACGGGCTTCTCCCCGAACGCTCGGGACTGCTCTCCTCTCTGACTGCCAGTCACGAGATTGGCCACCCTTTTCCCCACCCGCTCGGGGCTGCTCCGCGCTGTCTGCGCCAGAATCCGGACCACGTGATCTTCTCCCCGCGCACTCGGGGTTGCTCCGACGCAGAACTGGTTGGACGCCTGCGGGTCGTCCATCTCCCCGTGCTCGGGGCTGCTCCGGAGCTTGATAACGTCCTTCGGAGTCGGCGGCGCTCCTCCCCGCGCGCTCGGGGCTGCTCCGTCCCGCCATGGCAGAGGCTCCGAGCCCTTCAACTCCTCCCCGCGCGCTCGGGGCTGCTCCGGAACCGTGCCCCTCACGCGGCCCGACCGCCGACCTCCTCCCCGCGCGCTCGGGGCTGCTCCGACGCTGGTCAGCACCGGATGCGCCATCTGGCTCTCCTCCCCGCGCGCTAGGGGCTGCTCCGTCCCGCCATGGCGGAGGCTCCGAGCCCTTCAACTCCTCCCCGCGCGCTAGGGGCTGCTCCGGTGACTGGGGAGGCCCTGCAGGACTGGCTGGACTTCTCCCCGCGCGACCGGGGTCACTCCGAGGACCAGCACACCGACGTTGGCCACCACATGGTGCACCGAGCCACTGCGCCGCCACCGTCGCCGACCCCGATGCACTGCACACCATCGCCTCACTGACATCAGCAGCGGCTTGGGCACCGGCCTGCCCACCACCACCGCTACCCTGTAAGTCGCCACACCTCAAAGCTCCTTGACATAAGCAAAGAACAAGAAAAGCTCCCGCGTTACCGCAGATGGCGAAGCCTTCTCCCCGCGCGCTCGGGGCTGCTCCGAACGCGGCGTCCACGGCGACCAGGACGCAGCGCTCCTCCCCGCGCGCTCGGGGCTGCTCCGCCCTTCGACCCGAGCGACACCCGGTGGGACGGCTCCTCCCCGCGCGCTCGGGGCTGCTCCGTTGATTGTGGCAGGCCAGCAGGCGGTTACGCCCTCCTCCCCGCGCGCTCGGGGCTGCTCCGTCATATCGGATGAACGATGCTTCCGCTAGCTTCTCCTCCCCGCGCGCTCGGGGCTGCTCCGATCGCCACCCGCAGTGCGGCGTCGGCGAAGTCCTCCTCCCCGCGCGCTCGGGGCTGCTCCTCAGGCGGGCAGGACTGGCCGGGGCGGGTGGTCCTCCTCCCCGCGCGCTCGGGGCTGCTCCGCCGTCCAGGATCAGCAGGCGCTGGATCATCACCTCGTCCCCGCGTGCTCGGGGCTGCTCCGCCGACGGACCGTCAGATCGGGTTGGATTCCCCTCCTCCCCGCGCGCTCGGGGCTGCTCGGTAACCCGGCGTCCCTCGACCGCCGATAACGGCTCGGGCATAGGCTCCTTCCCGTGCAACAAGGCCGTTGAGGTTGCCCAGAGCCTGCGGGCCGATCTGCCTACGACGCGGAGGCTCTCGCTCCGGACGTGGGGTTCTCCGGCGGCTCCTTCGAACTGGTGATCGCGTTTTGTCGTTTCTCTGCGTTTGTCAGTGGCTACGCATAGCATCCGCGGCGTGGATCCTAGTAACGATGCCTCGGCTGGCTTACAGCCTCAGTTGGTTGATTGCGCGTTGTGGGGGAAGTCGGATGGACTTCCGCCGGGAGTGGTGTATCCGCTGATCGGGCACCTGCTCGACGCTGCTGCGGTGGCCTGGTGCGCGTGGGACCTGTTCCTGGTTGAGCAGCAGCGCCGCGTCCTGGTGCGCGGCATGGGCCTGGACCCGGCGGTGGCTGAGGAGCGGGAGTGGGTTCGGGCGCTGGTGGCCTGTTGGGCAGGCTGGCACGATCTGGGCAAGATCGGCGCGTTCCAGCTGAAGGACACTGCTGCGTGCTCTCGCCTGTCCGGCTATCCGGTCGTTGATCGGAAGCGTTCGGCTTCTCATGGTGAGGCCACGCACCTCTTCCTGGCGTCTTCGCTTCCCGGGGTCGGCTACGACGGAGAAGGGGACGGTCTCGCGCTTGCGTCGCCGGCCCGGCGGGTTGGCCAGCTGCTTGGTGGTCATCACGGGCGGTACTTCTCGCAGCCCTCCTCGCGCTCTCTCCAGCATGCGGTGATCCGGGAGCGGGAGTTGGGCGGCGGCAGGTGGGAGGAGCAGCGCGCGGTTCATCGGGATGCGGTGGCTGCGGCCGTGGGTGATCCGGCTGCGCCTGTTTCGCTGTCGGTGGAGGCTCCGGTGCTGGCGACGGAGCTGGTGGTTCTGTCCGACTGGTTGGCCTCTCAGGAGCACTATGTCGAGGCCCAGTTGCTGGGGATGCAGGGTGTCGGGCCGGACGCGGTTGTGGGGCATTGGGAGCGGGCGCTGTTGGCGGCGCCGGGGTTGATCGCGCAGGCCGGGTTGGGTGTGCCGCAATGGAAGGAAACCCCGCTGGTATGACGTTCCGTGACTGGTTTGGCTTCGAGCCTGTCAACGGCCATTGAGATGCCCAGGTGGGTGGCCGTTGGGTGTCCAGGCTGGTGGCCATCAGATGCCCAGGTGGGTGGCCAGTGGTGTTCCTGGGGTGGGGGTCAGTTCAAGGGGACCACTCCCTTCCCGGCGAGGGCCTCGGCGAGGCGGTGTGAGTCGCCAGTGGTGGTCACGAGGTGAGCGTGGTGCATGAGGCGGTCGGTGCTGGCGCCGGCGAGAGTCTTGGGCATGATCGTGTCGAAGCCTGAGGGGTGAATGTTGCTGGTCACCGCGATGGACCGGCGTTCGTAGGCAGCGTCGATGATCCGGTAGAACGCCTCGGCGGCGTCCTCGCCGACCGGCAGCAGGCCGATGTCGTCGATGACGATGAGGTCCGCGCGGCAGATCCGGGCGACGGTCCGGGCGGTGGACCCGTCGACCTTCGACTTCCCGATCGCGGCGCTCAGCGTCTCCAGGGTGAACCAGGACACCCGCAGGTCCTTCTCGATCGCGGCCTGGGCCAGGCCCTCGGTGAAGTGGCTCTTGCCCGTCCCCGACGGGCCGGCGATCACCAAATTCTCGGCGCGGCCGATCCACTCCAGGGTGATCAGGGAGTTCTGGGTGGGTTCGGGGATGGTGGAGTCCTCGGCCCGCCAGGAGCCCAGGGTTTTGCCGGTGGGGAAGTTCGCCGAGTGGCGGCGAAGGCGCCGGGTGGCCGCGTCGCGGCCGGTGACCTCCTCGGCTATCAGCAGCCGCAGGACCTCGGCGGGGTCCCAACGCTGGGCTCGGGCGGTGGCCAGGACGTCCGGGGCCGCTTTGCGCATGTAGGGCAGGCGCATGCGGCGCATGAGTTTGTCGAGTTCCTCGGGGATGGCGGGCGGGCTGGGAAAGCTCATGGGGGTGCCGTTCTCTTGGGTGACGTGCAGTCAGAATGCTGTGGTGGGCGGCGTGTTGGCTCAGCGGCCCAGGGCCTGCCAGCCGATGGTTCCGTTCTGGACGGAGTGGGCCTCGTCCGCGCGCACGACCTCGCCGGCGGGCTTGCTGTCCGCGATGTGTCCCAGGATCGAGAGCAGGTCGTCGTCGGCGAAGCGCCCGGCCGTGGCCGCCAGACCGAGGGCCTGGTCGACTTTGTCGTTGCCCAGGACAGTGGCCAGCTCGACCGCGCGGGCCATCTTGGCGCGGATGCGGATCGCGCCGGCGGGTCCGGCCTCCTTGAGCCAGCGCCCGGCCCCGGGCCCGATGCCCACGAACGCGATCTCCGCCTCCGAGCGCGGCCGCAGCCGCGGCTGGTGAACGCTGCGGCCGTCCGGGTGGTCGGGATAGTGCGCGTCGATGATCTGCGGAACACCCGGGGTGGACAGCTGGTGGCGCCAGATCTCCGACAGGTCCCCGGATTCGGTGCGGGCGGTGATGGAGAGTTCCTCGCCGACGACCCGGCACCACACCCTCGCGCCGGTATAGCCCGGCGGGGTCGAGTAGCGCACCGAGTTGAAGCTGATCGTGCGGTCCGAGCCGACCAGCCTCTCCTCGCCCAGCGCGAGCGCGAGCGGCTCGATGGGCAGGACGTGCAGGGTGGTGCGCTCCACGTCCAGGCGGCTCGCGGGTATCTGCCCGGTCGCCCGGTGACGACGGGAGTTCACCTGCTCGCACCAGGTGCGGCAGGCATCGGTGAGCTCGGCGAAGGAGTCGTAGGCGGGCAACAGGTTCGCATCCGTGGGCACCAGGTCGGCCTTCGCGATACGGACCGTGGCCTCCGCGCCGCCCTTCGACTCGGGGTCGTAGGGCACGCAACTGACCACCTGGCAGCCGTAATGCCGACCCGCGGCGACCATCTGTGGATGACGTACCGGGATCCCGGCGATGTGCTCGACGGTGACCGTCTTCGCGTTGTCCGTCAGTACATACGTCGGCGCCCCGCCAATCCGCCGCAACGCGGTGTCCAGGCAGGCCACCAGCGTGCCCAACGTGCAGTCCCAGACCGGGATCACGACCCGGAACCGCGACCAGGACAGCCACGCGCAGAACAGCCAGGTCCGCCGGCCGCCGATCCGCGGCCCCTCGCCCCAGTCGAACTGCAGCCACCGGCCCGGCTCGGGAATCCAGGGTCGGTACGTCCGGCGCTTGCCCGTCTTCCACGCGGTCTTCGCCGCGTTCACCGCCCGCCTCGTCGAGCGCGCACTTCCCCGGTAGCCCATCTTCACGAGCTTCTCGTGGACCACATCGGCGCGGATCGTCGCCTTCGACTGCTCGACCCACTCCTCGACCTTCTCCAGGAACGCGTCGATCATCTTCGGCCGCGGCTCTCGCTCATAAGGATTGCGCCCGCCGTCGCGGGCCTCGACATACCGCTTGACCGTCTTCGGGTCGTGCCCCGCCAAGCTCGCCGCCGACCAGACCGTCCCGGTCAGGTCGTACGCCTCAAGGATTTCCATGATCTCTCTGTCAGACTTCGTCACAGGACCTCTCCGACCGGTTCGCTGATGCTTCGCAAACACCAGCAAACCGGACGGAGGGGTCTCCTTCGATAAGGAAGCGATCAGGAACACCACAGGTCAGACGGCCATCCACCTGGAATTCCGG
>NZ_JBWXUE010000034.1:0-84433 GCF_057158765.1 Kitasatospora sp. NEAU-69 | reverse complement strand
TGTCAACGGCCATTGAGATGCCCAGGTGGGTGGCCGTTGGGTGTCCAGGCTGGTGGCCATCAGATGCCCAGGTGGGTGGCCAGTGGTGTTCCTGGGGTGGGGGTCAGTTCAAGGGGACCACTCCCTTCCCGGCGAGGGCCTCGGCGAGGCGGTGTGAGTCGCCAGTGGTGGTCACGAGGTGAGCGTGGTGCATGAGGCGGTCGGTGCTGGCGCCGGCGAGAGTCTTGGGCATGATCGTGTCGAAGCCTGAGGGGTGAATGTTGCTGGTCACCGCGATGGACCGGCGTTCGTAGGCAGCGTCGATGATCCGGTAGAACGCCTCGGCGGCGTCCTCGCCGACCGGCAGCAGGCCGATGTCGTCGATGACGATGAGGTCCGCGCGGCAGATCCGGGCGACGGTCCGGGCGGTGGACCCGTCGACCTTCGACTTCCCGATCGCGGCGCTCAGCGTCTCCAGGGTGAACCAGGACACCCGCAGGTCCTTCTCGATCGCGGCCTGGGCCAGGCCCTCGGTGAAGTGGCTCTTGCCCGTCCCCGACGGGCCGGCGATCACCAAATTCTCGGCGCGGCCGATCCACTCCAGGGTGATCAGGGAGTTCTGGGTGGGTTCGGGGATGGTGGAGTCCTCGGCCCGCCAGGAGCCCAGGGTTTTGCCGGTGGGGAAGTTCGCCGAGTGGCGGCGAAGGCGCCGGGTGGCCGCGTCGCGGCCGGTGACCTCCTCGGCTATCAGCAGCCGCAGGACCTCGGCGGGGTCCCAACGCTGGGCTCGGGCGGTGGCCAGGACGTCCGGGGCCGCTTTGCGCATGTAGGGCAGGCGCATGCGGCGCATGAGTTTGTCGAGTTCCTCGGGGATGGCGGGCGGGCTGGGAAAGCTCATGGGGGTGCCGTTCTCTTGGGTGACGTGCAGTCAGAATGCTGTGGTGGGCGGCGTGTTGGCTCAGCGGCCCAGGGCCTGCCAGCCGATGGTTCCGTTCTGGACGGAGTGGGCCTCGTCCGCGCGCACGACCTCGCCGGCGGGCTTGCTGTCCGCGATGTGTCCCAGGATCGAGAGCAGGTCGTCGTCGGCGAAGCGCCCGGCCGTGGCCGCCAGACCGAGGGCCTGGTCGACTTTGTCGTTGCCCAGGACAGTGGCCAGCTCGACCGCGCGGGCCATCTTGGCGCGGATGCGGATCGCGCCGGCGGGTCCGGCCTCCTTGAGCCAGCGCCCGGCCCCGGGCCCGATGCCCACGAACGCGATCTCCGCCTCCGAGCGCGGCCGCAGCCGCGGCTGGTGAACGCTGCGGCCGTCCGGGTGGTCGGGATAGTGCGCGTCGATGATCTGCGGAACACCCGGGGTGGACAGCTGGTGGCGCCAGATCTCCGACAGGTCCCCGGATTCGGTGCGGGCGGTGATGGAGAGTTCCTCGCCGACGACCCGGCACCACACCCTCGCGCCGGTATAGCCCGGCGGGGTCGAGTAGCGCACCGAGTTGAAGCTGATCGTGCGGTCCGAGCCGACCAGCCTCTCCTCGCCCAGCGCGAGCGCGAGCGGCTCGATGGGCAGGACGTGCAGGGTGGTGCGCTCCACGTCCAGGCGGCTCGCGGGTATCTGCCCGGTCGCCCGGTGACGACGGGAGTTCACCTGCTCGCACCAGGTGCGGCAGGCATCGGTGAGCTCGGCGAAGGAGTCGTAGGCGGGCAACAGGTTCGCATCCGTGGGCACCAGGTCGGCCTTCGCGATACGGACCGTGGCCTCCGCGCCGCCCTTCGACTCGGGGTCGTAGGGCACGCAACTGACCACCTGGCAGCCGTAATGCCGACCCGCGGCGACCATCTGTGGATGACGTACCGGGATCCCGGCGATGTGCTCGACGGTGACCGTCTTCGCGTTGTCCGTCAGTACATACGTCGGCGCCCCGCCAATCCGCCGCAACGCGGTGTCCAGGCAGGCCACCAGCGTGCCCAACGTGCAGTCCCAGACCGGGATCACGACCCGGAACCGCGACCAGGACAGCCACGCGCAGAACAGCCAGGTCCGCCGGCCGCCGATCCGCGGCCCCTCGCCCCAGTCGAACTGCAGCCACCGGCCCGGCTCGGGAATCCAGGGTCGGTACGTCCGGCGCTTGCCCGTCTTCCACGCGGTCTTCGCCGCGTTCACCGCCCGCCTCGTCGAGCGCGCACTTCCCCGGTAGCCCATCTTCACGAGCTTCTCGTGGACCACATCGGCGCGGATCGTCGCCTTCGACTGCTCGACCCACTCCTCGACCTTCTCCAGGAACGCGTCGATCATCTTCGGCCGCGGCTCTCGCTCATAAGGATTGCGCCCGCCGTCGCGGGCCTCGACATACCGCTTGACCGTCTTCGGGTCGTGCCCCGCCAAGCTCGCCGCCGACCAGACCGTCCCGGTCAGGTCGTACGCCTCAAGGATTTCCATGATCTCTCTGTCAGACTTCGTCACAGGACCTCTCCGACCGGTTCGCTGATGCTTCGCAAACACCAGCAAACCGGACGGAGGGGTCTCCTTCGATAAGGAAGCGATCAGGAACACCACAGGTCAGACGGCCATCCACCTGGAATTCCGGTGGCCATCAGCCTGGACCCGGCTGGCCACACACCTGGACTTTGCCACGGCCGCCGACACCAGGTACGGCCCAGTACGAGGGCGACTCGGGCGCACGCGCAGCCGGGCGCCTCCCGGCCGGAGGCTGGGGGAGCCGCGCGCTGATCCGACAAGATCCGCCGGACAGGCCCCAGCCGGTGGTCTGGGTCAGGCCGCGCGCCCGAGATGGTGGTGGCCCCCGCGTAGGGGGTGGTGCTCGGTCAGGAGGTGCCCCATACGCGCCGGTAGCCCTCGCGTAGTTCGCCGCCGGACTGGGCGAGTACCTCGGCTGCGGCGTGGCGGAGGTCGGTCGGGTCCTGGGCTGCCCGTAGGTGGGCGGCGAGGAGGCGGGGGCCGAGGGTGGGGGCGGCGGTCAGGAGGCGGCGGGGGAGCCATTTGCCGTTGCCGGTCCAGGCACGGTGCCGGTCGCAGAGGAGGTCGGCGGTGAGGCGGAGCAGCCCGTCGGCGAGGGCGGCGCGCTCGTAGGGGTCGGTGCAGTCGGTGAGGTCGTCGAGCGTCTCGGTGATCTGGTAGCGCAGGCCCTCGGCCGCGGTCGCCGTGAGCGGTGGCGGGCCGGCGGCCAGTTCGGCGGAGGCGGTGGCCCTCGCGCGGCCGGCGTGTCCGGCCGGATCGAACAGGACCAGGCCTTCGGCGTACATCGTCTGCAGCACACCGCGGCGATCGGCCCGGCTGACGGCGAACAGCTCGGGCAGCATGCCCGCCGGGTGGACGAAGAGCTCGGCCACCCGGCCTTCGAAGCGGATCGTCTCGCGGTACGTCGGCGATCCGTCCGGCACCAGGACCGCGAGGTCGAGATCGCTCGTCGCCGTCGCCCGGCCGCTCGCGGCCGAGCCGGCGAGGATGGCGGCGAGGGCCTGCGGGAACCGGTGGCCGATCAGGCGTCGGGCCTGGGCTTCGAGGTCACCGTGGTCATCGTGGTCTTCGAGATCTTCGAGGTCTTCGTGCATGGCGGCGAGGATGGCAGGAGGCCCGGCCGGGCATCAACCGGTTTGGATGCTGATCAGCACGAACGCTCCCGCCGGGGCCGGGGCCACCGAGGGATGCTCGATCAGCACCGCGTCCTGCCCGTCGAGGGCCACCGCCAGCAGGGTGCCGTCCGCCGCCGTCGGGCGCAGCTCGCCGCCGCCCGCGGATACCCGGACGGCGCCGGCCCGTGGCCGGGCGAGCATCAGGTTGAGGGCGGTGACCGGTCCGCCGAGCAGCCGCCCGGCCGTCGGTTCGTCGCCCGCGAAGGCGAACGGGTGCAGCGGTTCGACGGTGAACGGCGTCCGCTCGCCGACCGTGAGTTCGAGCCCCGGCCCGTCGACCACGGTGAGCACCCGGTCCAGGCCGGGGAAGAGCGAGAACGGACCGTCGGCCGCGACCTCGGCCAGGCTGACCCGCCACGAGCCGTCGGCCGCGGCGGCGACCTCGCGGGTGAGGCCGGCGCCGTTGCGCCACGGAACCGGGATCCGCTCGGCGGCGGGGAGATGACGGATGCTCATCCGAGCAGGCTATCGCGGGTTCGTCAGGGCCGGACGGTGCACCAGCAGTGCCAGGGCCGCCGCACCCGCGCTCGCCGCCGCGACCGTGGTGAGCGCGAGCGGCAGACCGGCCGCGTCGGCGAGGAAGCCGATCACCGGCGGTCCGATCAGCATCCCGGCATAGCCGAGCGTGGAGGCCGTGGCGACCCCGTGCGGACCGCCGACCGTGCCGGCCCGGCCGATCGCGAGCGGAAAGAGGTTCGACAGCCCGAGGCCGACCAGCACGAACCCGCCGAGCACCGCGAGGACGGACGGCGTCAGCGCGGCGATCAGCATGCCCGCGCCGGCCAGCAGGCCGCCGGCCACCATCAGCCGGGCGGGGCCGAGCCGGATCGAGAGCCAGGTCCCGGCGAGCCGGCCGGTGGTCATGGCGAAGGCGTAGACGGCGTAGCCGAACGCGGCCAGGCCGCTGCTCGCGTGCACGTCATCGGTCAGGTGCAGGGTCGCCCAGTCGGCCAGCGAGCCCTCGCCGTACGAGCTGCAGAGCGCGGTGAGGCCGAGCAGCAGGACCAGTACCCGCGCGTGCCGCAGCCGGCGGCCCGGGTCGGCGCCGGCAGCGCCGAAACCGTCGGAGGCGCCCGAAGCGCGCGAAGCGCCGGAAGCGCTGGACGTGTCGGACGTGTCGGCAGCAGCGGCGGCCTTCGGGACGGCGGCCGGGCGCGAGCGCAACAGGACCGACCCGGCCACGGCGGTGACGGTGAGGCCGAGCGCTCCGCTGAGCGCGAGCGCCCAACTGGCCGTCAGCGGTCCGGCCAGCAGCCCGCCGACCGCCGCGCCGAGCAGGCCGCCGAGGCTGTAGCCGGCGTGGAAACTCGACATGACGGGCCGTCGCAGCTCGGCGACCAGGTCCACGGCGGCGCTGTTCATCGCGACGTTCGCGGCGCCGTACCCCGCGCCGAACAGCACCAGCATCGCGCCGAGCACCGGCACCGAGTGCGCGTGCGGCGGCAGCAGCACGGCGCCGCTGAGCAGAACCAGCGAGGCGACGGTGACGGGCCGGCTGCCGTGGCGCACGCAGAGCCGGCCGATCACCGGCATGGTGACCACCGCGCCGAGCGAGACGCAGAGCAGCGCGAGGCCCAGTGCCGAGTGCGAGGCGTGCACCTGGGCCTTGACGTCCGGGATCCGGACCACCCAGGAGGCGAAGAGGAAGCCGTCGACGGCGAAGAACGCGGTCAGCGCGAGCCGGGCGCGGGACCAGGCGGGCACTGCGCCGGACGGGTGAAGGTGGGCGGAGTCGGTCGGATGGGAGCGGGCGCGCGTTTTGTTTAGGAGCGGCACAAAGTCAGAATAGAGGAGTGCCGAACACGTCCACAACCCTCGGTGAGCCCGCCGGCGAGCGCGGGCCCGCGCGCGGGCCCGCCCGTGAGCCCACTCGTGAGCCCGCCCGGGGCCCCGCCGGTGAGCCCACTCGTGAGCGGGCCACCGAGCTCGCCCGCGAGTTCGCCCGCCGCCCCGCGCCCGACCGTGGCCGCAGCCTGCTCGGTCCGGCGCTGGAGCTGATCCACACCGGCCGGGCGCCGACCCGCTCCGCGCTCACCGCCACGCTCGACGTCACCCGGGCCACCGCCGGCGCCGTCGCGGGCGAGCTGGCCGCGCTCGGCCTGGTCACCGTCGACGCGCACCCGGTCGGCACCGGCCGCGGCCGCCCCTCGCACCGGCTCGGCATCGCGCCCGACGGCCCGGTGGTGCTCGCGGCCCAACTGCACGCGGACGGCCTGTCGGTCGCGTTGGCCGGCCTCGGCGGCACGCTCGGCGCTGCGGCCTACCACCCGCTGCCCGCCGACACCGCTCCCGAGCAGATGGTGGCCGCGATCGCCGAGGCCGGTGCGGCGCTGGTCCGCGCCGACCGCCGCCGCTGCCTCGGCGCGGCGCTCGCGCTGCCCAACCCGGTCCGTGAGCCGGACGGCACCGCGCCCGCGGCGCTGATCTTCGGCTGGCCCGGCAACACGCCGGTGGCCGCGCTGTTCGCCGAGGCGATGGCCCGGGCCGACCTCGGCCCGCGGACCCGCCGGCCGTTGCCCACGGCGGTGGCCAACGACGCCAACCTCGCCGCCCTCGCCGAGCACCGGCACGGCGCCGGTCGGGACGCCCGCCACCTGCTGCTGGTCACCTCGGGTCACCGAGGCGTCGGCGGCGCGCTGGTGGTGGACGGGCGGCTGCACACCGGCAGCGCCGGACTCGCCCTGGAGGTCGGCCATCTGACGGTCGATCCGCTCGGCCGCCGATGCCCGTGCGGCAACTGCGGCTGCCTCAACGTGGAGACCGACCCGGAGGCGCTCTTCGCCGCCGCCGGCCGGACCCCCGACCCGGACCGTCCGCTGCTCGACCAGGCCCGCGCGCTGGCCCGCTCGGCCGACCGTGACCCGGTCGCCCGGCAGGCCGTGGACCGGGTGGTCGACCTGCTCGGCCTGGGCCTGGCGGGCCTGGCCAACATCCTCAACCCGGACCGGATCGTACTCAGCGGCCTGCACCAGGATCTGCTCGCCGCCGCCCCCGAGCGGCTGCCCGCGGTCGTCGCCCGCCGCAGCCTGTGGGGGCGCTGCGACCAGGTCCCGGTGGTGCCGGCCGCCGTCGACCACGCGGGGCTGGCGGGCGCGGCGGAGCTCGCCTGGCAGCCGTACCTGACGAACCCCCAGCTCGCCGCGCGGTAGGGCCCCGACGGGCCGGCGCTGACCGGGGGCTGTGGCCGTCGGGGTGGAGTAGCCGGGCGGGCGCTGCCTACTCCGGGCGCAGTACGGCAACGGCCGCCGCCCGCACGACGCGCCGGAGGCCCCCGGCGCGGGAGTCTCAAAGGGTCAGCAAACCCGGCATCGGCCGGGCCGACCCCGAGGAGATGGATCCGATGGACGCGACGAGCGCGAGCGCCCTACTGGCCGACGGCAGGTGGCACGGGGGGCCCTGGTTCCTGCTGTTCCCGCTGTTCTGGCTGGCCTTTCTGCTGATCGTCTTCGCGGTGCTGCGCCGCACCGCCTGGCGTCGCGGCTGCGTCGGCGCCGGCGCCTGGCACCGGTCACCGAGCGTGCAGACCCCGCTCGGTGTGCTCGGCGAGCGGTACGCCCGCGGTGAGATCGACGAGGACGAGTACCGCGCCCGGCGCGCCGTGCTCGACGAGGGCGATGAGCACCCGAGCAGCAGAGACGGCAAGGGCGGCAAGGGCGGCAAGCGGCAGTAGCCCCGCCGGTAGCCGATGGTTCCGCTTGTCGGGATCCTCCGATAAGCGGAACCATCATCATCTAAAACGACTACTTTCCGTTACAATCGACTACATGGAGAACAGAACCCCCGAAGCCGTGGACGTGGACCGCTCCGACGCCGGCTGCCGTGCCTGGCTGAAGGAGGCCGTGCGCAGGGTGCAGGCCGACGCGAACCGCTCGGCCGACACCCACCTGCTGCGCTTCCCGCTCCCGGCCGACTGGGGGATCGACCTCTACCTCAAGGACGAGTCCACCCATCCGACCGGCAGCCTCAAGCACCGGCTGGCCCGCTCGCTCTTCCTCTACGGGCTGTGCAACGGCTGGATCCGGCCGGGCAAGCCGGTGATCGAGGCGTCCAGCGGCTCGACCGCGGTCTCCGAGGCGTACTTCGCGAAGCTGATCGGCGTCCCGTTCATCGCGGTGATGGCCAAGAGCACCAGCCAGGCCAAGATCGACCTGATCGAGTTCCACGGCGGCAGCTGCCACCTGGTCGACAACGCGGGCGAGGTCTACGAGGTCGCGGCCCGGCTCGCGGCCGAGACCGGCGGCCACTACATGGACCAGTTCACGTACGCCGAGCGGGCCACCGACTGGCGCGGCAACAACAACATCGCCGAGTCGATCTTCGCCCAGCTGCGCCTGGAGCCGCACCCCGAGCCGGCCTGGATCGTCGCGACCGCCGGCACCGGCGGCACCTCGGCCACCATCGCGCGGTACGTGCGCTACCAGCAGTACGACACCCGGATCTGCGTGCCCGACCCGGAGAACTCCTGCTTCTTCGACGGCTGGGTCGGCCACGACCCGGACGCCTGCTGCACCCGTGGCTCGCGGATCGAGGGGATCGGCCGGCCGCGGATGGAGCCGAGCTTCGTACCCGGCGCGATCGACCGGATGATGAAGGTGCCCGACGCCGCCTCGATCGCCGCGATGCGCCTGCTGGAGGAGGTGATCGGCAAGAAGGCCGGCGCCTCCACCGGGACCGGCCTGTGGAGCGCGCTCAAGATCGTCGCCGAGATGCGGGCGGCCGGCGAGCGCGGCAGCGTGGTCACGCTGATCTGCGACCCGGGCGATCGCTACCTCGACAAGTACTACGCGGACGACTGGCTGGCCGGGCAGGGCCTGGACATCGCACCGTACCGGCGGGCGCTGGACGGATTCCTGGCTGGAAATGACTGGTCCCAGCAGCCGTCCGAGTGATATCCAACGGACATGGATGATCTTCTGACCGAGCGACTGGTCCTGCACCCCTTCACCATCGCCGAGGCCGAGCGGGTGGCGGCGCGGACGGCCGGCCCGGCCGACAACTGGGCACCCGACTACCCCAGCGACGGTGAGGTGGCCGGTGCGGGCATGTTCGTCAAGTACGCCACGCCCCAGCCGTTCGGTGGCTACGAGATCCGGCTGCGGGCCGACGGCCAGGCGATCGGCGGCATCGGCTTCCACGGTGCGCCGGGCGAGGACGGCGTCGCCGAGATCGGCTACGGGCTCGCCGAGTCGGTGCGTGGCCAGGGCTACGCCTCCGAGGCGCTGCGCGGCATCCTGGCCGCCGCGCCCGGCTGGGGGGTGCGCCGGATGATCGCGGACACCAACCTCGACAACGTCCCGTCCCAGCGGGTGATGGAGGCGGTCGGGATGACCCTCACCCGCGAGGACGCGGAGCTCAAGTACTACGCGATAGACCTCGGCTGAGGCCCGAGCTCAGCCCCGCTCCCGGACCGGACCCGTCAGCCGGGCCGGGAGCCCGGTCGTCAGCCCGGTCGTCAGCCTGGTCGGGAGTCCGGTCCGGTGTCGGCCGGCGGGCCAGGACTCAGCCCGTGGCGCCGGTCTGAGCCAGGATCAGCTCGCGGACGTGCTCCCGCGCGGCCTCCGAGGCCTCGGCCGGAAGCGCCGCGTCGGTCACCCAGGTGTCCACCTCGGCCAGCTCGGCGAAGGTGGACAGGCCGACCACGCCCCACTTGGTGTGGTCGGCCACCGCCACCACCCGGCGGGCCGAGGCGACGAAGTTCCGGTTGGTCTCGGCCTCGGCCAGGTTCGGCGTGGAGAGCCCGGCCTCCGGCGAGAGTCCGTGGGTGCCGAGGAAGAGCAGGTCGAAGTGGAGCGAGCGGATCGCCCGGTCGGCCACCGGCCCGACCAGCGAGTCCGAGGGCGTGCGCACCCCGCCGGTCAGCACGACCGTGGTGCCCAGGCCCTCGCCCTGCCGCTGCGCCCGCTCGAAGACGTCCGCGACCCGGACCGAGTTGGTCACCACGGTGAGCTGCCCGACCTCGGTCAGGTGCTGGGCCAGCGCGAAGGTCGTGGTGCCGCCGGAGAGCGCGATCGCGCTGCCGGGGGTGACCAGCGCGGCGGCCGCCCGGGCGATCTCCTCCTTGGCCGACAGCTCCAGCGAGGACTTCGCCTCGAAGCCCGGCTCGTGGGTCCGGGCCTCCTCTATCGGCACCGCGCCGCCGTGCACCTTCTCGATCGCGCCGGACTTGGCCAGTGCGTCCAGGTCGCGCCGGATGGTCATGTCCGAGACGTTCAGCCGACGGGTCAGCTCGTTCACGCGTACTCCGCCGCGCCGGCGCACCTCGTCCAGGATCAGCGCGCGACGCTGCTCGGCCAGTAGGTTGCTGTTGTCGGCCACGTACGCAGCCCCGCCTTTCCTGCTCCCGCCCGATGTCCCCTGTTAAAGGTCCCCTGTCAGGCCCATCCTGCCACGTCAGGCCGGACAGCCCCTAGCGATGAGAGCGTCCGCTAGCGCCGGGGGAGCGGGAGGTCGGCCGGGACGAGGAGTTGGAGATCCTCGGTGGACGGGTCGGCCAACTGGGCGACCCGCATCGCGTGGCGCTCAACCATCGTCTCGAAGACCTGCCGGGCGGTGCGGCCGTTGCCGAAGTTGGGGCCGCGGTGCAGCGTCGAGAAGTGGCCGAGCAACGCGTCGGCGGTTGCGTCGGCCAGCTCGTACTCGTGTTCCAGGCACTGCGTCCTGGCGATCTCCAGCAGTTCGGAGTCGGTGTAGTCGGGAAAGCTGATGGTGCGTGAGAAGCGCGAGGAGACACCGGGGTTGGCGCTCAGGAAGCGCTCCATCTCGGCGGTGTAGCCGGCCACGATGACGACCACCTCGTCGCGGTGGTCCTCCATCAGCTTGACCAGGGTGTCGATCGCCTCGCGGCCGAAGTCCCGGGCGCCGTCCTCGGGGGCCAGCGCGTACGCCTCGTCGATGAAGAGCACGCCGCCGCGGGCCTGGTCGAAGGCCGCCTGGGTGCGCAGCGCGGTGGAGCCGATGTGCTCGCCGACCAGGTCGACCCGGGCCACCTCGACCAGGTGGCCGCGTTGCAGCACGCCGAGCGCGGCCAGGATCTCGCCGTAGAGCCGGGCGACCGTGGTCTTGCCCGTTCCGGGGGATCCGGTGAAGACCAGGTGCCGGCGCAGTGACGGTGCCTTGAGGCCGGCCTTCTGCCGGCGCCTGCCGACCGCGATCAGGTCGATCAGCGTGCGCACCTCCTGCTTCACGGTGGCCAGGCCGATCAGCGCGTCGAGCTCGGCCAGCGCCTCCTCGGCCGGGCGGCAGTCCGGGATCGGCGAGATCTGGCCCAGCGGCGCGAGCGCGGCGGCCGTGGTCAGCTGCGCGGTGCGTGGCTGACCCGCGAACGGCTGGCCGAACGGCTGCCCGCTGAGCGGCTGCCCGCCGAACGGCTGTGGGCCGCGCTGGGTCGGGACCATCTCGGCGGCGGGCTGCGCGGGCTGGACGTCGTCCGAGGTGCAGGCCTCGACGATCGGGCCGGGCTCGGAGAACTCGAAGCCGGCCCTGGCATTCTGCTCGGCCCGGCAGCGGGTCAGCGCGCTGCGGCAGCCGTCGATGATGTGGAAGCCGAATCCCCGGCCCTGCACCACCCGGCAGTCCTCGAAGCTGCCGCGACCCTGTGCGGAGACGTAGACCGCGGCCTCCGCGCTGCCGCGCACCACGCAGTCGCGCAGCACCGGGTCGGCACCCTTGGTGACGATCACACCGGTCGCCACGTCGGCGATCTCACACTCCGTCAGCAGCCCGCCGCTGCCGTGGTCGCGGAACCAGAGGCCGGTGCCCGCCTCCTGCACCCGGCAGCGCTCCAGCGCGACGGTGGCGCCGGAGCTGACCGAGACCGCCGAGCTGCGGATCCGGCTGAAGGAGGTGTCGGTCACGGTGGCCCGGGAGTCGCGGTCCAGCACGAAGAGCGCGTCCGGCAGGTCGTGCAGCGAGCAGTCGGCGAGCGTGAGCTGGGCGCCGTCGCTGACCCAGATCGCCGGGTAGTCGCCGGTGCTGTCCTCGATCTCGCAGCCGATCGCCTCGGCCCGGGTGCCCGGGTCCCAGACCGAGAGCGCGCCGCGGCCGAACGATCGCACGGTGCTCTGCTCCATCGTCAGCAGCGAGCGGCCGCGCAGGTCGGCGGCGTTCTCCGGCAGGTCGTGCAGCCGGCACTGGAGCAGGGTGAGCTCGGCCTCGGTGTCCAGGGTCAGGCCGTTGCCGGTGACCCGGTGGATCTCGCAGTCGGTCAGCCGGCCGGCCGCCTTGGCCTCGGCCTGCACGCCGCTGCCCCTGATCTCGTAGACCTCGCAGCCGGTCAGTTCGGCCAGGCTGCCGGCATCGGTGAGCAGCACCCCGGCGCCGGCCGCGTGGTGCAGCCGGGTGCGGTTCAGCCGGGCCCGCGCGCCCTCCAGCACCGCGAGGCCGGCCTGGCCGGCGGCGGAGACCTCGCAGTCCTCGAAGAGCGCGCTCGCACCGCCGCGCACCCGCAGGCCCAGGCCCGCCGGGTTGGCCACCGTGCAGTTCGCGAGCTGGGCGTCGGCCTGGTCGTCCACCTCGATGCCGACCGCCGAGTGCGAGTCCACCCGGCAGCCGGTGAGCCGGGCGCCGGTCGCCTCGGGGCCGGTGATCCGCACCGCGGCGGCCGAGCTGTCGTAGCCCTCGAAGACCAGGTCGCGCACGGTGGCGGCGGCGGTCACGGTCAGGCCCACGCCGGAGGACGGGTCGATCCGGACCGTGCCGGGGCCCTCGGCGGGCTGCACCGTGACGGGCTTGTCGAGCAGCACGTTCTCGCGGAAGGTGCCCGGGCGCACGGTGATCGTGTCGCCGGGTTCGGCCGCCGCGATCGCCTCCCGGAGCGTTTCGTACTCTCCGGCGCGACGTCGCCAGCGCGAACCGCTGTCCTGCGTGACCCGGACCCTGTGCTCAGCCATGACGCTCCGTCGTCCCCGCCTTCCGCTGTTCGCTGTTGCTCACCGTAGCGTGCCGCGAGGACCCGCCGATGCCACCGGACAGCCCCCCGACTTCCCAGCAAATTCCCAGACCGACCGGCAGGAACCCTCAGGCCGCCGGCAGCCGTTCGCCGTCGGCCAGGACCGTGACCTCGTCACCCAGCCGGACGGTGCCGAGCAGGTCGCCGCTCACCCCGTCGGGTCGTTCCGGGATCAGGTTGACGCCGAACACCGCCTTCTTGTCGTGGCGGTGGTGCTTCGCAAGCGAACGCAGCGGTTCGGGCCCCTGCGGCTCGGCGGTCTCCTGCTCGATCGTGGTCACCACGCAGCGGCCGCAGAGCTTGACGGCCCGGAAGGTCAGCTCGCCGATCCTGACCCGCCGCCAGCCGTTCTCCTCCCAGGCCTCGGTGCCGTCGATCACCAGGTTGGGGCGGAAGCGCTCCATCGGCACGGCCGGGCCGCCGGCCTCGCGTATCTCGTCGTTGAGTGCGGCCAGCGAGGCGGTGGTGGTGGCCAGCAGCGGGAAGCCGTCGGCCATGCTGACGGTCTCGCCGGGCAGGCTGAAGTCGGGGCTGATCGCGCGCGAACGCGGGTCGTCCAGGTGCAGCAGCCGCAGCTCGCCCAGGTTGCCGGCGTCCAGTCGCTCGCCGAACCAGGTCTGCGCCTTCTCCTCGGCCTCGACCGCGCTGAACAGCGTGCCCCAGACGTTGCCCTGGGTCGTGACGGCCCCCTCGGCCCGGTCCGGGACCGGCACTCGCAGCTGGTCGCCCTCGGGCGAGGTCACCAGCAGCGCGCCGTCGAAGTCGAGCTCGGGGCGGTACCGCGCGAGCCCGGCGATGTCGCGCTGGGTGACCGCGAGTCCACCCGGGCGGGCCAGCATCCAGCGACGGTCCGCAGTCAGGCCCCACGGTTCGACGGTCGCCGACGCCAGGTCCTCCCGGTACATCGACTTGACGAGGTATCGGTGCAATCCGCTGAGTCGAGGCATGAACCCATCCTGCCAGGCTACGGTGAGCAGGTATGCGCACGGGCCGCCCGGAACACCGCACAGCGGTGGCCGAACGGCCCGTGGATGACCGATCCCCCTGGGTAACACCCTCGGTCAGTAGGTCTGCCCCTGTCCTTGATAGGACTGGACCTGCTGCCCCTGTTGCTGGAAGGCCTGCTGTCCGAACGGCTGCTGCCCGAACGGGGCCTGCCCACCCGGCGCCTGCGCGTACTGCGGCTGGCCGAAGGGCGCCTGGCCGAACGGCTGCTGCCCACCCGGCGGCGGCGCGGACTGCGACTGCGGTGCCTGCGGCTGGAAGAACTGCTGCGGCGGCATCGGCCGCACCGGCGCCACTGGCGCCGGACCGGCCTGCGGGCGGAAGTTGCCCGGCTGCTGGTCCCACGCCTGCGGTGCGGCCGGCTGCGGGTAGCCCGGCGGCATCATCGGTGCGGTGGCCCGCTGGCCCGGCAGGTACGGCTGCGCGCCGTAACCGGGGACGGGCTGCGGGGCCGGGTAGCCACCGCCGGTGCCGGGGCCGAGTGCCAGCCGAGCGGGCGGCAGGGCCGGCAGCAGGCTGGTGGACTCCATGGCCGAGCTGTAGGCCGGGGATGCCGGAACGGGCGGCAGCGCGGCCGGCACGTTGATCGGCGCGATCTGGGGGACTCCACGCTCTGCGACCAAGCTGTCGTAGATGGGCGTGCCCGACGAAAAGGACGGAGCGTAGTAGCCGACTCCGTCGTAGGAGCGGGGCGAGGTCATGGGGCATACCGTAAGCCCAGAATGCGCCCCTGAGGAGCCCGAGGGGCCTCGTAGTTCGAGTGTTTACACAAGCTTCGCTCACGCAAACCGCCCCAACAGTGGAAGATCGGACATTTCGGCGGCGATTTCCGGCCATCTCGGGCGTGTCGGAAATGAGTGAGCCCCCCGCGCCGGGGGGCTCACTCCGGCGCACGGGTCAGCCGTGCTGCATCACCTGAGCAGGGAATCCGGGCAGGCCGGAGACCTCGCAGGTGCAGAACGCGCACCGGGTGGCGGCGGCCGGAATCCGGCTCAGGCACTCCGGGCAGTCCACCTTCGCCGGCTCGGCGGTCGTCGGCCGTTCGAATTTTGCCTGGAGCTTGCCAACCGGGACCACCACGGCGAAGTAGATCACCGCGGCCACCAGCACGAAGCTGATCAGCGCGTTCAGGAAGCCGCCGTACGGGAAGCTGGTCGTGCCGACCTCGAAGGTCTCCTTGCTGAAGTCGCCGACCGCGCCGGTGGCGACCCCGATCAGCGGCGTCAGGAACGCCGTGACGAAGCCGGTGACGACGGCGGTGAATGCCGCGCCGATGACGATGCCGACCGCCAGGTCGACGACGTTTCCGCGCAGCAGGAAGCTGCGAAAGCCCTTGAACACGGCTCTGACTCCAGGTGGATCCTCGCGGGGGCGAGGCCCGCCCCCGTCGAGCCGCCATCCTGGCCAACTCCGGGGACCCCGGTCCAAACCGCCGTCACCCACTTTGGCTAATCTGTCAACCGGATATGACGAAACGTCAGCCGATCCGGGCGTCTCGGGCAGGCACAGGTGCGGCCGCTCGTTCACGTCGCCGAACGCGGGTAGCTCGTACGGAGGACCGGGCTCCCCCGATCGGGCGAGCCCGGCCGTGTCAACTGGCCGCTGTCCAGGGCGAACTGGCACGGTGACCCGCATGAAGACCGCCCCGCGTGCCGCGCTCGCCCTGCTCTGCGCCCTCTGCACTTTCGGCGCGGCCCCCGCCGCGACCGCCGCCATCCCCGCCGCCGGCCCCGGCCAGGCGCACAGTGCCCAGCAGCCGGCCCAGCCGGCTCAGTCGGCCCAAGCGCAGGGCGACCAGAACGCCTCGTACGTCAGCCTGCGCCACCCGCAGGAGGTGCAGGGCCAGGGCCGCGAGGTGGTCGAGGTCTTCTGGTACGGCTGCTACCACTCCCAGCTGCTGGAGCAGCCGCTGGAGGAGTGGGCCGCCCGGCAGCCGTCCGACGTGCGGCTGCGCCGGGTGCCCGCCGTCTGGCGCGGCGCGCCCGACGAGGCGGCCGAGCGCGGACACGCCCGGCTCTACTACACGCTGGAGAAGCTGGGCGAGGTGGACCGCCTGCAGCGCGACGTCTTCCACGCCGTGCGCCAGGACGGGCTCGACCTCACCACCGAGGACGCGGCCGCGCAGTGGGCGGCCGACCACCTGATCGACGAGCAGACGTTCCGCGCCGCCTACGAGTCCTCCGAGGTCGCCAGGCTGACCGATCAGGCGCCGCAGGAGCTGACCCGCTACGAGGTGACGGAGATGCCCAGTGCCATCGTCCAGGGCCGCTACCTCACCAGCCCGACCCGGGCCGGCGGCGCGGAGGCGATGCCCGGCGTGATCGACCGGCTGCTGCAGCAGGTCCAGAGTGAGCAGCCGAAGGGCAAGGCCTGACCGCCGTCAGTAGGTCCGCACCGCCGTCAGTAGGTCCGCACTGCCGTCAGTAGGTCCGCCCCTTCCAGGCCGCGCCGCGGCCCCGGTAGTGCTGCACGGCCGAGTCCACCGTCATCAGCAGGTAGAGCAGCGCGGTGAACGGCAGCAGTAGCGCGGCCGCCCCCGGGCGGCCGTAGTAGCGGACCATCGGCCGGTAGGTGCCCGTCATCAGCGCCCAGCCGGCCGCGCCGGCCGCCAGCAGCGGCCAGTTCGCCGTCGCCGCGCCGGCCAGCAGGCCGGCCGGCGGCACCAGATAGGTGAGCACCAGGCCCAGCACCGTGCCGAGCAGCAGCAGCGGGTTGTGCCGCAGCTGCGCGTACGCGCTGCGCGAGACCATCCGCCACAGCGGCGCGAGCCCGACGTAGGGGCGCACGCTCAGCACGGCCAGCTCCGGCTCCGGCGAGGCCAGGCCCAGCCAGGTCCGCCCGCCGGTCCGCTTGACCGCGTGGGCCAGTGAGACGTCGTCGATCACCGCGCCGCGGATCACCGCCACGCCGCCCGCGCGCTCCAGCGCCTCGCGCCGCACCAGTGAGCAGCCGCCGGCCGCCGCGGCCGTCCGGGTGCCGGGGCGGTTGCTGCGCCGGAACGGGTAGAGCTGGGCGAAGAAGTAGACGAAGGCGGGCACGATCAGCCGCTCCCAGCCGGTGTCGGTGCGAAGCCGCGCCATCTGCGAGACCAGGTCGTAGCGCCCGGCCTGGGCGCCGGCGACCAGCGCGGCCAGCGTGTCGGGGCCGTGCGCGATGTCCGCGTCGGTGAGGAAGAGCAGCTCCGCCTCGCCGGCCAGTTCGACGCCGTGCCGCACCGCCCAGAGCTTGCCGGTCCACCCGGTAGGCAGTGGGGGAGGAGTGGTCACGGTCAGCGGCAGGCCGCCGCCGGCCGCCAGCGAGCGGGCCACCTGCGCGGTGCCGTCCGAACTGTGGTCGTCCACCAGGATCACCCGGGCCCGCCCCGGGTACTTCTGCGCGAGCAGCCCCGGCAGGCTGAGCGGCAGCACCGCCGCCTCGTCCCGGGCCGGCACCACCACCGCGACCTCGGGCCACCGCTCGGGGGCCGCCCGGTCCGGCGGCAGCCGGACATCGGTGCGCCAGAAGAACCCCTGGCAGCAGGTGAGCCAGAGCCAGCAGAGCAGTGCGAGCACGGTGATCCAGAGCAGCAGCGTCACGCGGGGCAGTCTGCCGCAGTCGTACGGCCTGCGGGGCGGGCTCGCCGGGATCGGTTAGGGTCGGGCACTGTGAAGATCGCACTGTTGGATTCCGGGATCGGACTGCTCGCTGCCGCCGCCGCGCTGCGGCGCCTGCGGCCGGACGCCGACCTGGTCATTACCTGCGACCCCGACGGCATGCCCTGGGGCCCGCGCACGCCCGAGGACATCACCGAGCACGCGCTGGCCTGTGCCCGTGCGGCGGCCGCCCACCGGCCCGACGCACTGGTGATCGCCTGCAACACCGCCACCGTGCACGCGCTGCCGGCGCTGCGTGCCGCGCTGGAGCCGGGCATCCCGGTGATCGGCACCGTGCCGGCGATCAAGCCGGCCGTGGCCGGCGGCGGCCCGGTCGCGATCTGGGCCACCCCGGCCACCACCGGCAGCGCCTACCAGCGCGGGCTGATCGCGGAGTTCGCGGAGGGCACCGAGGTCACCGAGGTGCCCTGCCCCGGCCTGGCCGACGCCGTCGAGCGGGCCGACGAGGCCGGCATCGATCGCGCGATCGAGGCCGCGGCCGCACTCACCCCGCCCGGCACCGCCGCGCTGGTGCTCGGCTGCACGCACTACGAGCTGGTCGCCGACCGGATCCGCGCGGCCGTGGCCGGCATCGTCCGGCCGGACGTCGAGTTCTTCGGCTCGGCCGACGCCGTGGCCGCGCAGGCCCTGCGCCGCGCCGCCGCCCACGCGCCGGCCGCCGACGAGCCCGGCACCGGCACCCTCACCGTGCTGCTCACCGGCCGCCTCGGCGAACTGCCTGCCGAGGCCGCCGGTTACGCCGAGGGCCGGCTGCTGCTCGGCGCGGCCGCCGGGCGAGCCCTGGATGCCGCCGCCGTTACAAGCCCCGCCATCGGCTGAGCGCCGGGTGCAGCCCTGACAGCACGGCCTCGAACTGCACCGGTTCGGCGCTCGCGTCCGCGTCCAGTCGGCTGACCCGCAGGGCTTCGGCCGGCAGCCGCGGGCTGAGCCGGTGGTCCGTCAGGAACCCGGTCCGGTAGCCGAGCTCGCGCAGCAGCGGCGCGGCCCGCGGCTCGTAGCGGCCGCCGGGGTACGCGAAGGCGGTCGGCGCGCCGCCCAGCCAGCCGGTCAGCGACCGGTGCGCGGTGAGGATCTCGGTCCGTACGGTCGCGTCGTCGCAGTGCGCCAGCTCCGGGGCACCGAGCGTCTGGCTGCCGACCGCGATCCGGCCGGCCGTCAGCGCCCGCAGGTCCTCCGGGGCGAGGCGCTCGCGGTGCGGCGGGCGGACCCGCGCGCTGACCCGCAGTTCGTGCAGGCTGCGCCGGCGGTCCGGATCCGGCAGCGCGGCGAGCTGGGCGAGCACACCGCGCGGCGCGTCCGGCGTCAGGGCCCGGGCCCGGCCGCCGTGCGCGGACAGGTAGGAGGCCTCCTGCCGCCAGGACGGCCGGTCGGTGCCGACCAGCTCGGTGACCACGAACGCGACCGCGGGCATCTCATAGGCCGAGAGCACCGGCAGCGCGTGCTCCAGCACGCTGCGGTCGGCGTCGTCGAAGGTGATCAGCACGCTGCGCGGCGGCAGCGGTCGCCCCTCGGCCATGGCCACCTCCAGTGCGCGCAGCGACACCGGCACCGCGACCCGGCGCAGCCGGTCCAGCTGGGCGCCGAACCGCCGCCGGTCGGGCACCCGGCGGTAGGCCAGCACCGCGAGCCGGCGGGCCGCCCGGGCGCGGAACAGCGGCTGGGCGGGTGACCGGCGCAGCCAGTGCGCGAGCCGGTCGCCGGGTGGTGCCGGCGGCAGCCCCCGGCGAGCGGCGCCGGTCACGGGGCCGGCGCCGGCTGCGACGGCGTCGGAGGTGAAGGCGCGGTCCGGTGTGGTGACGGTGAGGTCCGGTGTGGTGGTGTCCGGTTGCGGCACGATGCCCCCCAGGCGTAGCCGGGCAGTCCCGGCAGAGATCGCTCAATACAGAGCAGACGCGCACGCCCGCCGCAGGGTTGTAGTTCTCGCCCGTCCCAGGGGAATTCGTCACCCTCTTCGCTGCCCCTGGGGATCGATGACCACAGTCCGGACGCCGGCGGAGCCCATGGTAGCGGCATGGACACGTTCCGTGGAAGCTCACCGCTTGCGCTGGCGGTACGTCTCCTCGGCCGCGTCCAGCACCGCTGCCAGGTCGCCACCGGCGGAGGCGGTGAGCACCGCCGCGACCGCGCCCTCCACGAACGGCGCGTCGGCGAACCGCACCGGGAACGGCAGCCCGTGCTCGTCCGCAGCCGCCAGCAGCGCCTCCACCGTGTGCACCGCGGCCGGCAGGTCGGCCAGCACCGCCACGCCGTGTCCCTGGTCCACCCGCCGGGCCGCCGCCGCGATCAGCAGCGCGCTGCTGCCCAGCCCGTCGCCCGGGTGGCCGCCGGTGGCCGCGACCGCGGACGGGTCGTCGGTCTGCGCCAGCGCCCGGGCCAGCTCGGCGACCTCCCGGGCCAGCTCGCTGCTCTGCGAGACCAGCACCACGCCGACCCGGCCCAGGGCCGCCGAGCGCACCGGCGCCTGGCCGGGCACCCGGGCCGCCGAGGGGGCCTCCATGATCGGGATCACGTCCGCCCCGGTTCCGTCCCGTTGGTCCATCGACCGTTCCCAGCCCTTCCCCGGCTCTGCCCGGCCGGCGGCGCGCCCGGCGCCCGCGTCAGCGGCCGCCCGGCAGGATCGGCCGGGCCGGGCCTCGTGCACCCACTCTCGCAAATCGGGCCCGCCCGGGCCCGCGCCCGCGCCGGTCGCCGGCCGGCAAATCCGGCCTCCAGTAGCTGCGCCACAACCGCCCGCGCGCTGGTCACCGACCGATAGGCTGCGATCACTGATCGACGTCGGGAGGAGCAACAGCGGTGGCAACCGAGACGGGCACCAGCGACGGGACGGCCGAGGTGACGCAGGACGGGCAGACCGTCCCCGAGGCGCGCAAGCCGAGCGGCAAGCCGAAGCTGGACACGACGAACGCGGAGTGGCTCTCCGCCAAGCAGGACGACGGCTCGCCGGGGGACGTCCAGATCGCATTCGTGGACGGCTACATCGCGATGCGCGACGGCCGGTTCCCGGACGGACCGGTGCTGGTCTTCACGCCGGCCGAGTGGCGGGCCTTCGTGCTCGGCGCCCAGGACGGCGAGTTCGACCTGACCTGAGAACGACCTGAGCCGAGAACGAGCGGAGCGGGGCCCGACCCGGGTGGGTCGGGCCCCGCTCGCGTTGGGTGGAAAGCGGAAAACAGACAGACGCCGTGCCGACCGCCCCCACGCGGTCGTGCACGGCGTCTGCTGCATCGCCCGGTTCGCGAGACCGGACGTCCTCCCGCGGTTCCCCGACACCGGCCCGGGAGGACCGGCTGTCGCCGGGAGGCGGGCGGCGGGGCCTGAGGCCCAGGCCGCCGGTGCCCGGGATCCGAACGCCCCCACGCGTCGGTGTCCCGGGCGTGATCCGCGAGCGCGACAAGTCGGGGAGCCCGCGGACCAGGCTTTGGGGTGAAGGGTGATGTGGTGCTGAATGGTGCCGAATGTGCTGGTGAAAGGTGCTGACAGTGCTGGTGCAAGAACTGGCCATCACCGCACGGTGCTGCGCCGAAACGTGCCGAGGGAATGGCGGAGCGCACGCGAATGCGCCACAGCAGGCCACCCCCAACGTGGAACGCCTCCACAGCAGCTGCCGTACATCGCGACCGTAGCCCGGACGGTTGCTCAGCGTCAACATTCGTCTCGGAGCGTGGAGCTGACGGCCGTGCGCCCGGCCGCCGCCCGGACCGGCCGGCAGTCGGGCGCGGGCGCCGCGCGGCCTGCGACGGACCGCCCGGTGCGGGCCGCGCGGGCGGGGGCACGTACGATGGCGGCATGTCTTTTCTCCGCCGACGCTCCGGCACCCCAGCGGGCCCGGACTTCGACGTACTCGCGATGGACCCGGGCGACTGGCCCGGGATCTTCAGCGCTGCGGTGATGACCAGTCCCGACGGCGCCTGCCAGGGGATCTTCCTCCGCTATGACCTGTTCGGCGGCCGCGGCCCGGCGATGTTCATCGGCAACCTGCCCGAGGGATCGCCGGCCCGGGACAGCGCCGACGGCGTGCCCTTCGAGGTCAGACAGCTGCTCGCGGCGCTGGAGAACGACGAGCCGGTGGAGCTGGTCTCGGCCGAGGACTTCCCGGTGATGCTCGGCGATGACCTGCTGATCGTGAAGAAGGTCAAGGTCAGCGAGGAGCGGGTGTTCTGCGCCCAGTTCGACCGCAGTGACCAGGTCCAGGTGACCATCGCGTCCTGGGACCGGCCGATCGCGGACGACCTCTACCAGCTGCTCAAGCCGCTGCCCGCGGACCTGTTCCAGCAGGACTGAGAGCCGGTCGGATCGCGGCCCGAGCGGCCGTACTGCACCAGGTCCGACCTGCCGTTGCGTTGGCTCAGGGCGGTGCTTGACGGTTTCGATCAACGCTTCGTACAGTCACCAGCATGCCGTCCTGCCTCCCGTTGCTGCTGACCCGGCGCAGCTACCTGGACCTTCGGCGGACCGCCAGCGCGGTCTGTCAGTAGGGCCGGATCGGCCTGGGCCCCGTCCGGCCTGGGTCCGTCCGTGCCCAGGCCCGCTCGGGCCCGTAGCCGCCGCCCGGTCTCCGAGGACCGCGCGGCCGAGGACGGCGCCGCCACCCGTTGCCCGGGGCGGCCGTGCCCCCGCTCCCAGCGTCGTGCAGCCGCCCCGAGACCGGCTGCCGCGCCCACACGCCGGCCGCCCGGAGGCAGCGCATGAGTTCCCGCACCGAGAACCCCGCATCTGACGAGATCTCGGCCGCCGCACCGGCGCCGCCCCTGCCGTCGTTCTGGCCGGGCTGCCCCGGGTGGTCGATCTGCTCGCCGCGCGGGCCGAGGAGAACGACCGGGACGCGACGTTCCCCTACCAGGGCATCGAGGCGGTGCACGAGGCCGGCCTGCTCACCCTGACGGTCGGGCGGCGCTATGGCGGCGCAGCGGCCGGGCTCGCCGACACCGTCCGGGTGATCGCCGAACTCGCCCGTGGGGACGCCTCGGTGGCGCTGGTCACGGCGCTCACCCTGCTGCGGCACGCCGAGCAGGACCGCACCGGAAGCTGGCCGGCGGCCGCCTACCGGCGGCTGCTCACCGAGTCCCGGCGCGGGCCGGCACTGGTCGACACGCTCTGCACGGACCCGCCGGAGGGGCCGGTGACGGTGGCCCGCCGGGCGCCCGGCGGCTGGCTGCTGACCGGCCGCAAGACCGGTTGTGCGGGCGCCGAGGCGCTGGCCTGGATCGCGGTCCGGGCCAGGACCGACGAGCCGGTGCCGCGCGAGGGGATCTTCCTGGTCCGCGGCGAGAGCCCGGGGGTCGAGGTGGACCCGGTCGGCGATCAACTCGGCCTGCGTGCGGCCGGGGTGCACGATCTGAGGCTGCGTCAGGTGGCGGTGCCGGTCGAGGCGGCGCTGGGCCTGCGGGCCGGGGCGGAATCGAGGAGTGCGGACGGCGAGGCGCTCACGGCGGCCTGGCGCGACCTGGCGCTCGCCGCGGTGCAGCTCGGGATCGGGCGGGCCGCCCGGGACTGGCTGGTGGGCCACCTCGGCCGCGGCCCCGCGGCCGGCCCGGGGAGCCGGACCGGGCTGGGCGAGGTGGAGACCGCGCTGATCGGCGCCGAGGAGCTGGTGGCCGGACTGGCGGTGCGGATCGACGCGGCGGAGCCCGGCGCACCGGAACGGACCGGTCCGGTCCGGCTGTTGGTCGGCCGCGCCGTGGTCGAGGCGGTGCAGCGCGCCGTCGCGCTCGGCGGGGCCGCCGGGCTCAGCCGGCGCCACCCGGTCGAGCGCTACCTGCGCGACGCGCTCAGCGCCCGCCCGCACGGACCCGCCGAGGAGACCGTGCTGGTGGCCGCCGGCCGCGCCGCGCAGGCTCGTTCGCGCCCGCGCGGCGCCTGACCGGCTGGTCCAGCCGGACCAGCCGGGCTGCTGCCGCGCCCAGGTCGTGTGCCGGCCTGGGCCGCTCGTTGCCGCTTCTCCCGCTGCCGCTTCGCCCCGTTGCCGCTTCCCCCGCTGCTCAAGGCGGCGGCTCAGCGGGTGCCGACCGCGGCCCGCACGGCTCGGCGGGCGAGCGCCGCGTCGTCGTACAGCCGGCGGATCATCAGCCGCTGCTCCTCGCCGGCTCCCGGCACGTCGTACAGCCGCAGCTCGCGCATCAGCACCAGCACCAGGTTGACCAGGAACGCGTCCCGGGCCAGCGTGCCGCCGACCTGGGCGAGTTGGCTGATCTGCCGGCGGGCCGCGTTGTCGCCGGAGAGCACGCTCCAGAGCACCGCGAGGTCGTAGCCGGGCAGGTACCAGCCGGCCTGCTCCCAGTCCAGCAGGACCGGTCCGGACGGCGCGAGCATGATGTTGGAGAGCAGCGCGTCGCCGTGGCAGAACTGCGGCGCGGTGTGGTTCAGGCCGTGCAGCAGCTGGCGCAGGTCGCCGGCGTCCCGGTCGGTCAGCTGGCCGACCGAGTGGTAGCGGGAGACCTCCCACTGGTAGTCCAGCGGCTGCTGGAACACGTCGGTCGGCGGCCGCCACAGGTTCAGCGCGCGGACCGCGCCGAGCAGTGCGCGGACCTCGCCCGGCATCGGCGAGTTGGCGGGGTGGCGCTCCAGCGCGGCCGGCCGGCCGGGGATCCGCTCCATCACCAGCACGCAGCGGTCGTGGTCGGCCGCGACCAGCTTGGGCATCCGGACCGGCGGGCGGTGCCGGACGAAGGCCCGGTAGACCGAGACCTCGCGGTGGAAGCGCTCCACCAGGACCGCCCGCTGCGGGCCCTGCACGGCCTGCGGGGACAGGCACTTGGCGACCACCGGGGTGCGCCCGATCAGCCCGGTCAGCAGGATGTGCCGACCGTCCTCGCGCAGCACCTGGCGGGCGGAGAACGCGGGACATATCCGGGTGATGTGGGAGAGCGCGGCCCGCACCGAGGGCGAGGCGAGGGCCGCCGTGTCCACCCGGCCCCAGCCGTCGGCCGGTCCGGCCCCGATCCGGCCGGGGGCGGTTTGGGGTGTACGGGGGCGCAGCAGGCGCTCGGCACCGGCGCGGGGGAGGAACCCCGGTGCCTCGATGCGCCCGGCGGGACGGGCGGGCAGGGCAGGCTTCGGCCCGGGCCGGCGGACCGCCACGGACGACGGCGGCCGTTGCACGGTGCCGGTCCGGGGCGCGGTGGGGGAAGTCGCTGAGGAGTACATGAGGGGCGGGGTGTCCCTTCCTTGCCGACGGCATATGTCAGCCAAGGCGACGGCCCTGGCGGGGAGTCAGACGGTGGCACGTACACCGGCGCATGGGGCGTGCGTGCCGGCGTACTGGTGCGCGTCGACCGCTCGTTGTGGGTGGTGCGAGCTCCGGTCGTGCGCTTGCTGCTTCATTCCGGTTCGTGCCGGGTCGGACGGTGGCCGGCGCGGCCCCGGCCGCTGCCTCGGAGCGGCGCACCCTGGGGAAATGCGCTGCTCGTCCGCTGCGGCCGGGCCTCGCGCCAGGCGCGCCACCCGCTTGCGCCACCCCCCGCGCCGGGTTCCCGGAGCGGTCGGTCGCCGAGTCCGGATAGGCTCCCGGCCTGGCTTTCCGGGTTTTTCGGCCCGGGGTGGGGTTGCGCACTCTTAGCTGACACCGGGCCGCCCCTGGCTAACCACTGGGCGAGCCCTGGCGAAGCCTGGCGAATGCTCTGGTGGCACATGCCAGGCCTCGCCTGAGCGGCTGACCCGCCGTTAGTCTCGAACCAGCCGAGGATCCTGGGGGCTTGATGTGAGCAAGGGACCCAACACCCGACTCGCCGACCTGTTCACCCTGACCGGCTGGTCCAAGGGGGAGCTGGCGCGGCTGGTCAACCGGCGGGGGGCCGCGATGGGCCAGCAGCAGCTGTCCACCGACACCTCGCGGGTGCGGCGCTGGATCGAGCACGGGGAGATCCCGCGCGATCCGGTGCCCCGGGTGCTGGCTGCCGTGTTCACCGAGCGGCTCGGCCGTGTCGTCTCCATTGAGGACCTCGGTCTGGTGCGACACCGGCGACCGGGCACAGCGCGGGCGGAGGCCGCCGCGGTTCAGGAGCCGGATCGGACGGCCGAGATCCTCACCGAGTTCACGGGAATGGATCTGATGCTCAACCGACGCGGACTGGCCGACGCGGGCTCGGCGCTGCCGGGTGCCGACGCGGTGCCCGACTCCCTCTATTCATGGCTCTCCGGCGAGAGTGTCGCGTCCGCGGCCGCCCGCGGCGGGCCCCGGCACCTCTTCAGCGGCGTGGCCGCCCGGCCGGTGGCCGACGTCTACGAACCCGGCCCGGCCAGTGCGGCCGAGGTCGAGTCGCTGGAGCGCTCGGTCGAGGTCTTCCGGGCCTGGGACGCGTCCCGGGGCGGCGGCCTCCAGCGCAAGGCGGTGATCGGCCAGCTCAACGAGGTCGGCGGGCTGCTGACCCATCCGCACCCGCCCGAGCTGGCCCGCCGGCTCTGGCAGGTGGCGGCCAATCTCGCGGTGCTGGCCGGCTGGATGTCGCACGACGTCGGCCTGGAGCCGACCGCCCAGCGGTACTTCGTGATCGCCGCGCAGGCGGCCCGGGAGGCCGGCGACCGGCCGCGGGCCGGCGAGGCGATCTCCAGGGCGGCCCGCCAGCTGCTGCACCACGGCCGGGCCGACGAGGCACTGGACCTGATGCGCCTGGCCAAGTCGGCCGCCGGCGCGCAGGCGCTGCCCGCCACCCGGGCCATGCTCAACACCGTCGAGGCCTGGGCACAGGCCTCGCTCGGGCGCTCCCAGGTGGTCGTCCGGCTGCTCGGCGAGGCCGAGGAGCTGTTCGCCCGGCAGGGCGACGAGCCGCTGCCGAGCTGGATGCGGGGCTTCAACGAGTCCGAGCTGAACGGCATGCAGGCGCTGGTCTACCGGACGCTGGCCGAGCACGACCCGGGCGCGGCCCGGCTCGCCGAGCGGCACGTCGAGACGGCGATGCGGCTGCGGGCCGGTCAGGGGCAGGAGCGCTCCACGGTGCTCGACCACGTGACGCTGGCCTCGGTCCAGTGGATCGCCGGCGAGCCCGAGGAGGCGGCGTCGCGGAGCAGGAAGGCGCTGGCGCAGATCGGCGACACGTCCTCCCACCGCACCTGGGACCGGCTGCGGGAGACCGACCGGCTCAGCGCGCGGTACCAGGGCCTGCCGGAGGTGGCCGAGCTGCGGGAACAGATCAGGGCGGCGGTGCCGCCGGCCCGCCGCCCTGCCGAGTGACCGTGCGGCCCCCGTAACGTCCCGCTCAGAGGTTGTCGACCGCGGCGGTGTGCACCTGGTCCCAGGCCTCGCTGACGTAGCGCTCGCGCTCGGTCAGGGTCAGCGCGGGGAAGTAGTCCTTCAGGCGCTCGACCACGATCTGCTCGGGCTCGTGGCACTCGTGCAGCAGGAACGCGGCCTTGTGAAGAATCTGGCTGTCCATGAACGGTCCTCCCAGTGGTGCAGGTCCGCCCTGTGCCGACCCTGCGGCCGACAGCATATGTGCGCCGGTCGGCAAGTGATCGCGGGGGGCTGCGCGGCCGGTCAGGCGGCGCGCAGCTGCATCCGCAGCGAGACGACCTGGCCGTCCGGCCCGAGCACAGGGCGGCCGGAGCAGTGCACCGCCGCGGGCGGCGCGCCGGTGGTCCGGCGGATCCGGACCACGCCGTCCAGCGGGCGGCCGTGCACGAGCGCCGCGGTGACCATCCGGCACAGCGCCGGGCGGTCCTGCGGCACCAGCTGGGAGGGGAGTTGATCGAGCGTCAGCGGGCCGAGCGCGGGGTTGCGGGCCAGCAGCCGGAACGTGTCCGGGGACCACTGCACGCCGTCCCCGACCAGGTCCCACTCGGCGGTCGCGCTCGGTTCCGGGGCTCTGCTCCCGGTGCCGGTGACGCTGCCGAGGGGGAGGGTGGTCGGCGGGTGACTCATGGAGACGACTTTCCCACAGTCGGGGCCGCGCCGGGCAGGGAACGGAACAACTTCTGGCAACTTTCATCTGGCATATGCCAGAGCCGCCCCGGGGCAGCCGATTCGCGGATTCAGTCGTGGACGCGTCAGGCCTGTCCTATCGTGTCACCGGTTGAGCACCGGGCGTAGGAGTGCGGGCCGAAGTGTGTGCGTAACGGACAGGCAGGCGGTAACCTACGGTAATTCCGGCGCCCGGGCGCCTGCCCAGCGTGACCATCAGACCCCCGGCGGCGGAAATTCCGTTGCCTCCACGACCGCCGCAACGGATGCTGACCTCATGTTCGAGCCCGTGATAGCCCCCAGTGCCAGCCTCCTCGGCCTTCTGCAAAGAGGACGCGGCGACGGGCAGCTGCATGCGCTCGCTGCGGACCGTGACGAAGCGATCGCCGCACTCGAGGATTGCGTGACCAGCGACCCGCGCGCCGACTGGCAGGTCGAGAACCGCTCCCTCTACTACGCCCGCGTCTACATGGAGCTGGAAGCCCCGCTCGGCGGCATCGAGCGGCACCTGCACCACCCCGACGACCTGCTCGACCTCGACGAGGCGCGCACCGGCCTGGCACTGGCCGTCCTCGGCCACCTGGCCGCCTACGGCCGGCGCGACGCGCTGCTGCTGCTGCGCTCCTACGCGGCGACCGGCGGCAACTGGGCCTGGGCGCTGGACGAGCTGGCGCTGCGCGACGACGACGCGGCGCTGCTCGCGCTCGCCCCCGCCGTGCTGGCCCGTTTCCCGCAGGACCCGCAGGGCGATACCGAGCTGCGTGCCGCGATCCGTGCCGCCTACGAGCCCAAGCCGTGGCGGCTCTGGGCCGCGCACCACCCGCGGATCGCCACGGCGAGTGAGCAGTCCCCGTTCGACCTCTGGCAGCGCCAGCTCGGCCGCGAGACGGTCACCCCGGGCTGGAGCGTGGCCGATGTGCTCGCCTGGGCCGACCAGGCCGAGACCGGCCTGCGCCCCGACCCGGCCGCCGTCGACCGCCGCGCCGCCGCCGCTGCCCGCTGTCTGGCCGCCGTGGCCCGTCCGGAGGACCGCGAGGCGCTGCTGTCCGCCGCCCGTGACGGCCACGAGGGCGCCCGCCGGGCCGCGCTGCGTCACCTCGTCGACCAGGACGACCCGGCGCTGCCCGAGCTGATCGAGGCGGCCGCCGCCGACGCCGACCGGCGGATCGTCCGGGCCGCCCTGGAGTCCTGCGCCCGGATGCGCGGTCCGCGCGCGCTGGCCCAGGCCCGCCGCTGGGCCGACCCGGCCACCGGCGGCGCCGACAGCGCGCTCGGCGAGGCCGCCGTGCTGCTGCTCGCCGACATCGGCGAGCCGTCCGACGGCGCCACCGTGGTCGCCGGCCTGCGCCGCTGGCTCCGGGTGCACGGCGTCCGCGGCGCCGGACTCGGCACCCTGGTGGACGGTGTGGGGCGGCTGGCCGCCGTGGACGCCGTCCGCCCGCTGCGTCACGTCTACGCCGAGGCGGCCTCCTCCGAACTGCGCGGCCGCGCGGCCCAGGCTCTGGCCCGCACCGACCACGACTTCGCGAGCGGCCCGGCGGTCGAGTGCCTCTGGGACTGCGAGGAGACCACCCGCGAACTCGCCGCCCGGCACGTGGTCACCACCGGCGACGCCCGCGTCCTCGAACGCCTGCGCCGGCTGGCCGCCGACCCCGCTGAGGAGGCCGAGGTCCACGCGGCCGTCCGCGGCCGCCTGACCTCCCGCGAGCGGTAGGCGTAAAACCGTCGGGAGCGGCGCGGCCTCAGAGCGCCACCACGTCGGCGACCGCGCAGGCGATGTTGTCCGGGCCGCCGGCCCGGTTGGCGAGCGCGATCAGCTGCTGGACGGCCTGCTCCGGCTCCTGGACGGTGCCGAGCACGGTGTGCAGGTGGGCGCTCGGCACCACCGCGCTCAGCCCGTCCGAGCAGAGCAGGTAGCGGTCGCCGGCCCGTGCGGCGTGCAGCGAGAGGTCGGGGCGGGTGTCGCCGGCGCCGGCCAGCGCGCGCAGCAGCAGGGTGCGCTGCGGGTGCGAGGCGGCCTCGGCGAGGGTCAGCCGGCCGTCGTCCACCATCGACTGGACGAGGGTGTGGTCGTGGGTGATCTGGAACAGCTCGCCCTCGCGCAGCAGGTAGGCACGTGAGTCGCCGATGTGCACCAGGGCCAGCTGGGAGCCGGACCAGAGCAGTGCGGTGAGGGTGCTGCCGCTCTCGGTGCCGGCCGGCAGTTCGGCGGTGGTGGCGCGCAGCGTCTCGTCCAGCGCGTTCAGCAGGTCGGCCGGTGCGGCGCCGCCCTCGAAGCGCTTCAGCGCGTCGATCGCCGCGCCGGCGGCCTGTTCGCCGCCCGGGCCGCCGTAGCCGTCGGCGACGGCCAGCAGGTCGCGGCCCGCGTACGCGGTGTCCTCGTTGCGCGGACGGACCAGGCCGGCGTCGCTGCGGGCGGCGCAGCGCAGGGCGAGGGCCGGGGCGCCGGCGGTCGCGGTGGGGGCCTTTCCGTTGAGCTCGTCAACGAGGAAGGTGACCAGGTCCTGACGGGCCGCGGTCTCGCTGAGCACCTGCGCCCAGTAGGCGCTGAGCTCCTCGGCTGCCTGACCGGGCGTCAGCTCGCAGAGCCGGCGGATCCGGGCCAGGGGCAGTCCGATCCGGCGCAGCCAGGCGACCAGGCGGGCGCGTTCGAGCTGCGCCGGGTCGTAGTAGCGGTAGCCGGAGACCGGGTCCACCTCGGCGGGCTTCAGCAGGCCGAGCTCGTCGTAGAGCCGCAGCGCCTTCGGCGAGAGCCGGCAGGCCCGGGCGAAGGCCCCGATCGTCAGCAGCTCCATCGGTGCGGTCACCTGTCCCCTCCTCGTACCGGGCGCCCGGCCCGGGCCAGGCCCTGGCCGGTCACCCCCTGACGAGCACGAACCGTACCGGAGCACCCGGTCTGACCTGCGCGGCGGCTGCCAGATCGGCCTCGGGCACGACGCCGATCACGGGATAGCCGCCGGTGGTCGGATGGTCGGCGAGGAAGACCACCGGCTGGCCGTCCGGCGGCACTTGAACGGCGCCGAGCACCATGCCCTCGCTCTCCAGCTCGCCACTGCGGGCCCGGACCAGCGCCGGCCCCTCGATCCGCAGCGCGATCCGGTTGCCGGCCGAGGCCACGTGGTAGCGGTCGGCGGCGAGCGCGCGCAGCGCGTCCGGGCTGAACCAGTCGGCGCGCGGGCCCGGGCGCAGCCGCAGCACCAGCTCGGCGGGCGGGGCGGGCAGCGGGACCAGCTCCGGGACGGACGGTACGTCAACCCCGGGCGGTGCAGCGACCGCCGGCCCTACCGGCAGCAGGTCGCCGGCGCGCAGCGGTGCCGGGCCGAGACCGGAGAGCAGGTCGGCCGACCGACTGCCGAGGACCTGCGGCACCGCGATGCCACCCCGGACGGCCAGGTAGCTGCGCACCCCGAAGTCGGCCGGTCCGACGTCCAGTGTGGCGCCGGCGGGCAGGTGGACGGCGCTGCCCCAGGCCGCCGGCCGTCCGTCCAGCCGGATCCGGGCCGGGGCGCCGGTGACGGCGACCAGCAGCGGCCCGGCCACCGCGCGCACCGTGACGCCGCCGAGCGTGGTCTCCAGGGTCGCCGCGCCCGGCGGGTTGCCGACCAGGAGGTTCGCCGCCCGGTGCGCGGGCTGGTCGAGCGCGCCGGCCCGCGGCACGCCCAGGTGCGCGACGCCGCGTCGGCCGAGGTCCTGCACGGTGGTCAGCGGGCCGGGGCGGACCACGAGTATCCGATGCGCCATCAGAGCGCCTTCACGCTGACGAAGCGGACCCGGACGCCCGGCGCGAGCAGTGCGGCCGGCTCCCGTTCGGCGTCCCAGAGCGCCAGCGCGGTGCGCCCGAGCAACTGCCAGCCGCCCGGCGAGGAGCGCGGGTACACCCCCGTGTACGGCCCGGCGACGGCGACCGACCCGGCCGGCACCGCCGGGCGCGGCGTGGCCCGGCGCGGCAGCGCGCGCTCGGGCGGCAGTCCCGTCAGATAGCCGAAGCCGGGCGCGAATCCGCAGAACGCGACCCGGTACTCGATCCCGGTGTGGATCGCCACCGCCTCCGCCCGGCTGGTGCCCCAGAGGGCCGCCACCTCGTCGAGGTCGGCGCCGTCGTAGAGGGTCGGCACCTCCAGCAGCGGGCCCTGCGCCGCCGCGCCCGGCGTGACCGTCCAGCCGCGCAGCGCCTGCGCGAGCACGGCGGGCCGCGGCACGCCGTCCAGCAGGACGGTACGGGCCGCCGGCACGATCTCGGTCAGCTCGCCGAGCGTGCCCGCCGCCTCTTCGGCGCGCAGCCGGGCGTACCACGCGGCCACCTGCTCGGCGCCGCTCAGCTCCACCAGCAGTGCGTGCGAGCCGACCTGAGTGATCATCGGCTGATCATGCGTCATCACGTGAAGGCCTCCACTCGGATTCCGGCCGAGGCCAGCGCCCCGCGCACCCGCCAGGCCAGCTGCGCCGCGCCCGGGGTGTCCCCGTGCACGCAGAGCGAGCGGGCGTCCACCGCGACCGGCTCGCCGCCGATCGCGGTGACCAGGCCGTCCCGGGCCATGCCGACCGCGCGCGCGATCACCGCCTCGGGGTCGTCGATCACCGCGTCCGCCTCGCTGCGCGGCACCAGCGTGCCCGACCAGGTGTACGCGCGATCGGCGAACGCCTCGGTGACCACGGGGAGTCCGACCCCCTCGGCCACCGTCAGCAGCCGTGAACCGGGCAGGCCGAGCACCGGCAGCGGCCCGTCGCAGACCGCGCCGGCGCGCAGCACACCGGCGACCACCGCCTCGGCCTGCTCGCTGTCGGAGACCACCCGGTTGTACAGCGCGCCGTGCGGCTTCACGTAGCTGACCCGTGAGCCGGCGGCCCGGGCGAAGACCTGCAACGCGCCGATCTGGTAGGCGATCTCGTCGGCCAGCTCCTCCGAGGGCACGTTCATCGCGCGCCGTCCGAAGCCGGCGAGGTCCCGGTAGGAGACCTGGGCGCCGATCCGCACCCCGCGCTCGGCGGCGAGGGCGCAGACCCGCCGCATCGTGGACGGGTCGCCCGCGTGGAAGCCGCAGGCCACGTTGGCGCTGGTCACCACCGACAGCAGGGCCTCGTCGTCGGTCAGCGTCCAGCGTCCGAACCCCTCACCGAGGTCCGCGTTGAGATCGATCACCGTACCGGTCACGGCCGCCTGCCTCCCAGAGCTGCTGCTGCGGATACCTGAGGGGATCGTAGGGCCTGCGCCGACACGCGGTTCGCCGAGGCCACCCCGTCGCCGGGCATCACCGGACCGGGCCTCCCCCGTCCGGCCGATGCGAGCTACACCACGGCGTGCTCCAGCCGGCGGATGCCGCGCAGGACCAGCAGCAGCGGGATCGCGCCGAAGAGGCCGAAGGATATATCGACAAAGCGCCAGTAGAGCGGAATGCCGCGCAGTGGGCCGCAGATGAGAGCGAGCGGGATGATCCCGGCGCAGGCGCCGAGCGCCCACTGGACCACCCAGACATTGCGCACCGGATCGCGCAGCGGGCCCCAGAACGCGCCCGCGATCACCAGGTGCGCGAACGCGAGCCAGTCGGTGCCGTAGGCGAGGAACGGGTAGCGCGCGGCGGTGTCGGAGACTCCGGTGCGGATCCGCTCCAGCCAGTCGAGCAGTGGTGGCGGGGTGGGCAGGTGGTGCGCGGCGGCGGCCAGCCAGCCGGTCTCGGCGCGCAGCGGAAACGCCGTCAGGCCGCTGAGGACCAGGCCGACGATGAAGATCCACAACCAGCGGCGCACGGTGCGCAGCGCGATGGCCTCGGTGGTCATCGGTACCCCCTCTCGCCGGGGCGGCGCCCGGCGAGAGGGACTCTAGCCCCGGTTTTGAACGTGTTCAACTTTCTCGGATGCGCGGCCCTCCGGGGTGCCCAGCTGGCTCAGTCCAGCAGCAGCGCCGCGTCCCACGGCAGGGCCGCGTCCGGCCGGGTGCCGAGCAGGGCCAGCGCGCAGCCGGCGGCGCCGTCCAGGAACCCCGGGCGGTGCAACGGGCCCTGGGCGGCCCAGAGGTACGGGTTGGCCGGGTCGGCGCGGGCGAGCAGGTCGGCGGTCAGCCCGGGGAGTTGGCTGGCGAGTTCGGTGGCGAGTTCGGTGACGAGCGGGTCGGCGAGTGGGTCGGCGGTGCCCGGCTCGGCGTCGCGGACCAGCAGCGTCACCACCCGCAGCAGCCCCGCCGCGCCGTGACAGAGCGAACCGTCCGCGATCCCGCGCTGCTCGGCGGGCCGGGCCAGCGCCGAGCGGACGGCGGCGAGACCGGCCTGCTCCCAGCGCGGCTCGCCGAGCGCGAGCGTGGCCAGCTGGAGGGACCGTGCGATCCCGGGCGCGCCGTAGCACCAGCCGGCCCGGGCGACCTCGGACGGCGGCCGGTCGCCGGCCGCCACCTCGCGCTCGAACGGGACGACGGTGGGCCAGTACGGCCCGTGCCCGTCCTGCTCCTGGCGCGCCAGCAGCCAGTCCGCCACGGTCCGGATCGCCTCCTGCTGGCCGGGCACCCGCACGCCCTGCCGCCAGGCGATCGCGAGCAGCGCGAGCGGGCCCGGGATGCCGTGCGCGAGGCCCAGGTTGAGGTGGCCGCGCGGGTGGCGGCCGGGGTCGGCGAGCAGCACCGGGTCCGGCGTCCACCACCCGGGGACCAGCTGGCCGTGCGCCCGGACCGGCCGGGTGAGCGCCACCAGGTGGTCGAGGATCCGGCGGGTGACGGGCTGCGCCGGCCCGCAGGCGAGCAGGTAGCGGCCGAGGCCGGCCAGGCCCGAGACGGCGTCGTAGGTCTCCATCGCCGCCCCGGGCTCGCCGGCGGCCAGCCGGGCCCGGTCGGCGTCGAGGATCCGCTCGGCCAGCGCGGCCACCTGCCGGTCCGCGGCGTTGAGCAGTGCCGCGTACTCGCCCTCGCGCCGGACGGCGCAGCGCGCGGCGAACGCCAGTGCCGGGATCCCGAGGAAGAGCCGCTCGCGCGGCGGCCGGCCGGCCCGCGCCGCCGCTGCGGCGCTCAGGTGGCCGTGCACGGCGGGCGCGAACGAGCTGTCGCGCTGGGCCAGTTCGGCGAAGAGCAGGGCGACGCCCGGGTGCCCGTCGGCGAGCGAGAGCGGGTGGAACGCCGAGTGTGTCGCGGGGCGTGTCGCGGGGTGCGTCGTGGAGTGCGTCGTGGCGCCGGCCGAGCCGGCGCCGGCGGCCGCGACCGCGGCGGGGTCGAGCAGCCGGGCCGCGAGCAGCCGGACCGACTCGGCGGCGCCCGGCGGGTCGCCGGCGAGGTGCGGATCGAGGGACATCACGGTCGGTCCCCCTGTGACGCACCCAGGGCCTGTCCGAGCCGGTCGAGCTGCGCCCGGACGGCGCCGCGCGCGATCGCGAGCACCCGTGCCTCGGTGCGCCGGTCGGTGCCGAAGCGGCGGTTGAGGTGCATGTGGACCACGGCGGCCAGTGTCGGGCCGGGCTCGGCGCGCCGCTGTTCGGCCAGCAACCGCCCGTAGGTGGTGAGGCGTTCGTGCAGTTCGGCGCGGGTGGCGAGCTCGGGGCCGGTGGTGGCCCCGGCGAGCGTGATCGCCGCGAGCGCCGCCCGTCGGCGCTGCGCGAACGCGCGGTGGTGTTCCTCCCGCTTGGCGTACGTCGTGCAGAGCCAGTGCGCCCAGTCCGTCCCGGTGCCGTGGTGGAACGCGCGGGCGAGCTCGACCACTTCGCCGGCGGCCGCGAGCAGCGGATCGGACTCCGTGCCCGCGCCCGTGCTCGCGTCGGCCGCGCCGAGCAGCTGCAGCACCAGCCGGCTGTCGGCGTCGAAGACCCGTTCGGCGGCGGTGAGCACGGCCGGGCCGCCGTAGCGCGCGGTCTCCGGCGCGTACTCGTCCAGCGTCAGCCCCTGCGCGAGACCAGCCGCGCGCAACTGTTCGATGAGCCGGTGCAGTTGCGGCAGCAGCTCGCCGTGGAGCGCCTCGGGCGCGCCGTGGAAGCGCAGCCGCAGGTGCGGGGCCGGGTCGCGGTAGCGGACGAAGTGCCAGCGGTCCACGGCGGCCGGCAGCCGGTCGAGCAGCGGTGCGAGGTGGCGGGTCAGCAACTCCTCCTGCCGCTCGGCGGATCCGGCCAGCCGGGCGTACAGCCACTCGCCACCGGGGGAGTGCACTACGGGGGCCTGGTAGGGGAGCGGCTCCGCGAGGCCGGGCTGTGACTGTGTCTGTGCCTGCGGCGCCCGGTGCGGGGCTCGGGCCACCAGCGGCAGCACCAGCTCCGCGTCGTGCGCCGCGCCGTCCGGCCCGCGCAGCCAGCCGCCGGTCACGTCCGACCCGCCCGGCGGCTGTTGCAGCACGAGCACCCGCCCGGTCCGCCCGGCCCGGGCGGCTGCCGAGCGCAGCAGCTCCCGGTGCGCCTCGGCGGCGAGGTTGAGCGGGATCCGCTGGTCGGCCAGGATCAGTTGCAGGTGTTCCGGCGCGCCCCAGTGGGCGCACCACTCGCGCAGCGCCGCGTCCCAGAGCGTCGGATCCCGGCGCGGGTCCGGCAGTTCGGCCGGGTCGAGCCGCCACTGCGCGGGGCTGAGCACCGTGCGCCCGGCCCGTACCGCGGGCAGGAACGGGGCCTCGCTGACGGTGCCCCAGTCCCACGGCCGCCACTGCCGGTTGCCGAAGTCGGCCGCCTCGACCAGGAACCGGGCCGCGTTCGGCGCGCCGATCTCCCGGTTCAGCAGGTGCAGCACCACCGGGCTGAGCTCGCGGCCCAGCCGGCCGCAGACCAGCCGGAACCGCTCGGTGTCCGCGCCGACCAGCACGTCCGCGAGGTCCAGCGCGCCCGGCTCGCCGGGGTCGTCGTACGTGCCGATCGCCAGCCGGTGCTCCAGCCAGCTCGGCACCTGCGCCACGTTGCCGTGCCGGTGGTCCGCGACCTGGTGGTGCAGTTGGACGGGCAGCGCGCCGGGCCGGTGGCCGGGCAGCTCCCGCACCGCCGCCTGCAGCCGCTCGGACTGCGGCAGCAGGTAGGCGAACCGGCCGACGGCGGAGCCGGCCTGCGGGGTGGCGGGGACGGGGGAGAGCACCAGGGTGAACTCGCCGGCGTCCAGCGCCTGCGGCGAGGCGCTGACCAGCTGCACCAGCAGCTCGAGCGAGGGCGGCGCCTGGTCCGGTGCTGCCTGGTCCGACCCGGCCGGTCCGGCGAGCCGGGTGATCAGCTGCTCGTCCAGCACGATCTCGCGCGCGCCGGTCGCCGCCGCCTCGGTGACCAGGCGCAGCAGCAGCCGCTCGCGGTCGGCCGCCCGGGCGGGCTCCGGCGGCGCGCCGCGGTGACCGGGCGGCAGCTGGTAGCCGGCCGGTGCGCCGAGGCCGCGGTCCGGGTCGAGCAGCTCGGTGAGCGGGACGAGCGTGCCGAGGCCGTACCGCTCCAGGAACTCCGCGTGGTACGGAGCGAGTCGGCCCGGCCGGTCCGGCGACAGCCGCCAGAGCAGGTCCGCCGCACGCTCGGCCTCGCGGGCGACCGCCTCCGGCAGCACGACCTCGCCGTCGAGGCGCAGGTCCACCTGCAGCCCGCCGGGCCCGCCGAGTGCGGTGAGCGCGCTTCGCCAGGCGGGGCGGCCGGCGCCGAGCGGGGCCTGCCGGTACTCCTCCACGGCCTGCCGCGCCGCCTGCACCCGCTCGTGGGCGGCCTCGGCGGTCGGCGGCAGCACCTTCGCGAGGTGCGCCAGCGCGTCCTCGGTGTCCAGTGGCGGGCGCAGCTCGGTCAGCAGGACGTCCGCCGCGACCAGCTGCCCGAGCAGCCGGCGGATCGCGCCGGCCGGAGCGCCGGCGAACTGCTCCTCGAGCGTGCGCTCCAGCTCGGCCAGCGGCACCGGCCGGCGGCCGGCGGCGAGCGCCGCGCGGACCACCGGTGTGTACCGCAGCGTGCGGTTCACGGGTGAACGGCCGGCGGTGGCACCGGCGGCCGCGCCGTCGGTGCCGGCCGGGCCGGCCTCGGCCGCGTCCGGCGTGAACGGCAGGACCAGGCGGTCACCGCGCACGAAACAGAGGTTGTTGGCGACCACCCGCAGCTCGGCCAGCAGCTGCGGGTCGCGCTCCCAGCGGGCCACCAGCTCGGCGAGCCGGCGACGGTCGGGCCGCACGCCGCGCTGCCCGCCGCCGGTGAGGCGGCCGACGGCCTGCGGGCCGAAACCGGCCCAGAGCACGCCCGCCATCAGCCCGAACGGGGTCGGCCGGGTGGCGGCGCGCAGCCGGTAGCGGGTCAGCGAGCCGACCGCGCCGCGCAGGTCGGCGAGCGGGAGCCGCTCGCCCGCGAGCACCCGGTCCAGCAGGCCGGCCAGCGAGGGGCTGGAGACCTCGACCGCCTCGCGGAACGCGGCGTGCCCGGCGAGCTCGGTCAGATAGCGCTCGACCTCCGTGCGGTCGGCGTCCGCGGCGGGCGCGTGCCAGGTGTCGCGCACCCGGTCGCGGCTCAGCAGGGGGACGCGCAGCAGCACGTCACCGGTGCTCCGGAAGACGCCGCCCCGAGCGGCCCCATCCCGAGCGGCCCCGCCCCGACCGCGCTCGCGGCCGCCACGCGCACCGGCCGTCGCTTCCTGGACCACCCGGACTCCCCTCACCCACCCGTGGCGCGCCGGATCGACGGGCCGTCAGGGCTGCACCGAAAGGGCATTTATAACACCGCCGACAGCCATGGGGGAGGGGTCGGAGAGAATTTCGTGAACGCCCGAAAAACAGCTCCGGATCACCCGTTGACGGCCCGCCGTCGAAATGCCTAGCATCCTCGGCAAGCGAACCGGATCGGTTCGTCAGGAAGTCCGGTACCACCGGCGAACGACAGGAGACACACCATGTCTGCCATCACCGTTGAGGACCTTTTCGACATCGACCTGACCGAGGCCCCGCTGGTCGACGAGGAGCCCACCGCCGAGGCCGGCTTCACCTACCACACCCTCACCACCTGCGCGATCTGCTAATCAGTCGCCGCTTGCGGCCGGCGGCCCCGCCTCCCCCGTGGGGCCGCCGGCGAGCGGAACTTTCGGCTGGGAGCGCACGAAGTACTGAGGCAGTGGATTCATCGGAAAGCACCGGAGCCGGACTCCGGTGCTTTTGCATGTGCGCCTTCGGCTGGATCGCCCGGGGTCGGAGTTCCGGAATGCCGGAATGCTGGAATGCCGAAACAGCGGAATGCCCGATCGGCTCGGCCTTCCTGCACTTTCGGGCATTGTCAGGAATGCCCGGTGCACGGCTTCCGCGGGCAACCCGCAGAAGGCATTCGGAGGCGGGCCCTCGCGTACGGGCCCTCACTGCTGCATACGCAGCGCGCTCGTCACCGGGTTCACGCCGCCGCGCCGCGCCGCGCCGCGTCGCCCCGCGTCGTCGACCCGCTCCGCCGCGGCCGCCGTTCCCGCTCCGGCGGCCGCCCCGGCCCGCGCCCCTGGGCGGCTCGTGTACCCCAGGACGAAGCGTGACGACTGCTCCCGTTTCGGACCTTGACGGTCCGGGGCCCTAATCTTGTCCCTCATGACCGTCATCGCCGATCAACCCGCCGAGCGCGAGCTCAGGCCGCCCGTCGGGCACGCCCGCCCGGCGCCCGGGCCGGCGGCCGACGAGGGCCTGGCCCGTCGCCTCAAGGCGCTGGCCTGCACCGCCCCGCTGCACGACCTGGACAACCGCAAGGTGAACCTGGCCGGCGAGTACGGCGGCTACGCGATGGCCGAGGTCGGTCTGGCCGCGATCGACCTGGTCACGCTGAACATGGACTTCGACGCGGGCGCCGACCGGGACCTGGTCCAGGCCCGCCTGCTGCCCCGGGTCGCGGCCCAGCACCCCGAGCGGCCGGCCACCGAGCACCAGCGGGTGGCCCGCTGGGTGCTGGAGTCGCTGATCAACGTCGGCAGCGTGGACCGCGGCTTCCGCGCGGTCTACGGCACCTTCGGCGCGGACGGCGCCTACCTGCGGCGCGACTACGACTTCAAGCTGATCGAGGAGGTGCCGGGCCCGGACGGCGGCGTCTACCTGCGCACCACCGACGAGGCGGTCAACGTCCTGGTCGGCGCGCTGGACACCGACGTCACGTCGGCGCAGATCGCGGCCGAGGTCAAGCTGGAGGTGCTGATCCGGCGCGGCCGCCTCGCCGACGCCCAGCTCGCCGCCGAACAGGCCCGCTACCGCACCGTCCAGTACGCCGAGACGCTGCGCCGGGTGCTGGAGGCGACCCGGCGCAACGTGCGGGCCGTCGACTGGATGCAGGCCGTGCCGGACCTGATCGCGGAGGCGCTGGACCACATCGCCGACCGCTACCGGCACGAGAACGCGATCCTCACGAACATCCGCAAGGCGCGTGACGAGGCCGAGAGCGCCGACCACAAGCGGCAGGCCGCCGAGCTGGTCGACATCGTCAAGGACTGCATCCGCCGGCACACCCAGCTGCAGACCCGGCTGCTGGAGGCCGGCCCGCTGTTCCGCGCCGAGCAGGACCGGCAGGCCTTCGCCGCGCCGGCCGCCCGGGCCGGGGTGGACCTGTACGGGCAGTTGCTGGCGCCGGTCCTGCGGCTGCCGATAGAGCAGGCGATCCGGCCCACCGACGCGTTCTTCGCGCACGGCGCCGGACTGCGCAACCCGACCGCCGTCCGGGTCACCGACCTGGTCGAACTGCTGCTCACCCCGCCGGTCGAGCGCGAGCACCTGGGCGCCGAGCTGCCGGATCCGGACCTGGTCGCCACCCCCGACGACAGCCGGTTCTCCGACGCGCAGCTGGAGGCTGCTCTGGAACTGCTCGACCTGCCCGCCGACGCGCCGCGCCGGCTCTCCGGACTGCTCGCCGACGCCCGCAAGCAGGACCCGGAGCTGCCGTACCTGGTCGCGCTGCTCGCCGTGCACGCGGCCAGCCCGCCGGTCGGCACCGCGTACCGCCAGGGCGAGGAGCGGCTGCTCTTCGCGGTGGACGACGGCGCCACGCTCGCCGACCCCGAGTTCGGCGGCGCGGACCTGATCGTCGGCAGCGCGCTGCTGGACGCGGTCGGGATGGCGGCGGACCGGCAGGACGCGCAGTGACGATCCGCCAGCCGACAGCAGACCGGCAGGCCGTGACGATCCGCCAGCCGACAGCAGACCGGCAGGCCGCGCAGTGACAAGCCCTCACCCGTACCAAGGAGCAGCACCCGTGACCGTCCCCCAGGAAGCCGCCGCCCCCGCCGCGCTCACCCCCGGCGATGTCGCGGACGCCTCCCGGCTGGTCTCCTTCGGCCTCCAGGCGAAGCTGCTCCCGGCCCGCGACGCCGAGTACACCGAGCTGGTCCGCCGCTACCGCGAGGACCCGCTCTTCGCCCGGCTCGCCGACGCCGTCGCGACCGGCCTCGGCCTGGTCGTGCTGGAGGTCTCGGCGCGGGCCGGCATGGCGCTGGCCGCCGCCGAGGACTCGGTCTTCGCGGTCCGGATGGGCGACTACTCGCGCCGCGCCGCGTCCGAGACCACCGACCGGTTCCTGCACGGCCTGGCCCACCTCGCGGTCGCCGCGATGGCGTTCCCGCGCCCGGCCGACCTCGCCGACGACGGCTACCTGGGCCGGATCACCGTGAACGGCGTGGACGCGTTCGTCCGGCAGGCCTGCCGCAGGCTGGAGGAGCAGGCCGAGGCCGACGGCGCGAACACCGACCCGGCCAGCGAGGCGCCCGGACTGGAGGCGGCCTGGCGGGTCTGGGCCCGGCGCTCCGCGACCGGCGCCACCAAGGACGCCCGCCGGCTCTCCGGTTCGACGATCGGCATCACCGGCAAGGCGGTGGCCTTCCTGGTCGACTCCGGCTTCCTGCAGAAGGCCTCGGACGACGCCGGCGGCACCTACCGCACCACCGCCCGGTACCAGCTCCAGGTCCGCGACCTGGCGGGCAGCGCCGCGATGGCCGAGCTGCTCGACCTCGGCGTGGTCCCGGTCGGCGACGGCAGCGCCACGCTGCTGCCCGCCGACCACAGCGAAGAGCTGGTCGCCGACGCCGGCCTGCCGTTCCACTCCCTCTGACCCCGCTGCCTTCGACCCTGCTGCCTCTGCCCCTGCTGCCTCCTGACAGAGCCGCTCACCAGCGCGGCTGTCTCCTGACACCCTGTAAGGCCAAGACTTCATGTACGAGCTCAACCGGGTCCGCCTCTACTCCATCGGACCGGCCGGCGCCCGCTACGCCGACACGGTGCTGGACCTGCGCGGCGTCGGCGAGCCGGTGGCCAACCCGGCCCCGCGGCAGCCCGGCCTGTTCGGGGAGGAGCCGGCCGGCCCGCAGCGCCGCCCGGCGCCCGCCGGCGTGCTCTTCCTGGAGAACGGCGGCGGCAAGTCCGTCCTGCTCAAGCTGATCTTCTCGGTGATGCTGCCCGGCCACCGCAACACGCTCGGCGGCGCCAGCTCCGGCGTGCTGCGCAAGTTCCTGCTGGCCGACGACTGCGGGCACGTCGCGCTGGAGTGGCAGCACACCGTGACCGGCGAGCTGATCGTGGTCGGCAAGGTCAGCGAGTGGCGCGGCCGCCAGGTCTCCTCCGACCCGCGCAAGTTCGCCGAGACCTGGTACTCGTTCCGCCCCGGCCCCGGCCTGACGCTCGACTCGCTGCCGGTCGCCGAGCGGGCCGCGCTCGGCGACCCGACCGCCCGGCCGCGCGGCCGCCGCCGCACCATGAAGGGCTTCCGCGACGCGCTCACCGAGGCGGGCAAGGCCTACCCGTACCTCGACCTGACCTTCGAGGACGGCCACGACCGGTGGACCGAGCACCTCGGCGAACTCGGTCTGGACCCGGAGCTGTTCCGCTACCAGCGCGAGATGAACGCGGACGAGGGCGAGGCGGCCGGCCTCTTCGCGGTCAAGCACGACGCCGACTTCACCGACCTGCTGCTGCGCGCGGTCACCGACACCCGGGACACCGACGGCCTGGCCGACCTGGTGCACGGCTTCGCGGCCAAGCTCGGCCGGCGCGCCGAGCTGACCGCGGAGCGCGACTTCACGGCCGGTTCGCTGGAACTGCTGCAGCGCATCGTCGAGGTGACCGGCGCCCGCGAGTCGGTCCGCGAGGCGCACCGCTCGGCCGAGCGCCGCACCCGCCGGCTCGCCCAGGCGCTGGCCGCCCGGGCCGGCGCCGAGCGCGGCCGGGCCCAGGACCTGTCGATCGAGGTGGCCGCCGCCGCGAGCGCGGTGACCGCTGCCGAGGCCGACCGCACCCGGCACTCGCTGATCACCGCCGAGCTCACCCACCGGCACGCCACGCTCTCGCTGGCCGCCGCCACCGCCGAGGCGGCCGGCCTGCGCCGCGAGCTGCTGGACGCGCGCACGCTGCACTCCGCCTGGCAGGCCGCCGAGGCGGTGCTGCGTCACCGCGCCGCCGCCGACCGGGCAGCCAGGGTCTCCGCCGCGATCCGCGAGGCCGAGCTGGACGCCGCACCGGCGCTCGCCGCCAGGGCGCAGGCGGCCGGTGCGCTCGCGCACGCGCTGGAGGCCGCGGCGGGCACCGCCGAGGAGATCGCCGAGGGCGAGGAGAACCGGGCCGCCGAGCTGCAGGCCGACGGCGCCCAGGCGCAGGGCGACGGCCTCGCGGCCGCGACCGCCGCGCAGAAGGCCAGGTCCGAGGCCGGGCACCTGCGCGAGCGGCTCGCCGAGGTGGAGCGGGAGACCACGGCCGCCGTCGAGGCCGGCTGGATCGACGCGGCCGCCGACATCGACCCGGCCCGCGCCGCGCTGCACGCCGCCGACGCCGAGCAGGCCGCCACCGCCGCTCTGGAGCAGGCCAGGTCTGCCGCCGAGCAGGCCACCGCCCGGACCCGGGAGGCCGCCGCCGCCGAGGGCCGGGCCGAACTCGCCGCCGCGCGGGCCGTCGACGCCCGCGGGGCCGCCCAGCGCGCGCTGGCCGCCGAGCAGCGCACCGCCGTCCGGCTGGCCGCCGAGCCGCGGCTGGCCGAACTGCTCTCGCTGCGTCCCTACCACGACGGCATTGGGCACGACGGGGACGACTTCGACGGATCAGACGGAGCATCGGCTGACGAGCGCGCCGACGACCGCCTCACCCCGGCCGTCCTGGACCGCGCCGCCGAGGACCTGACCGAGCTGCTCGACACCGCGATCGCCTCCGCCGAGCGGACCCTCTTCGACCTGCGCACCGCCGCCGCCGACGACTCCCGGATCCTCGCCGCGCTCGGTGACGGCGGTCTGCTGCCGCCCGGCCCGGACGTGCTGGCCACCGTCGAGTACCTCGGCGAGCACGGCGTGCCCGCGCTGCCCGGCTGGCGCTACCTCGCGCAGTCCGTCGACCCGGTGGACCACGAGCGGATCCTGGCGGCCCGCCCGGAGCTGGTGGACGGCGTCGTCGTCACCGACCCGTCCTCGCTGGAGCGGGCCCGCGAGACGCTCGCCGCCGCCGCGCTGCTGCCGCGCTCGACCGTCGCCGTCGGCACAGCCGCCTCGCTGATCGCGCCGGTCACCGACGAGCCGGCGTTCTTCCTGGTGCCGCCGAACCCGGCGATGCACGACGAGTCCGCCGCCGACCAGGAGCGCCACCAGCTGCGTGCGCGGGCCACCGCGCGCGAGGAGCACATCCGCGAGCTGGCCGCCCGGCTCGGCGGTGACCGGGCGCTGGCCGCCCGGCTGGCCTCCTGGCAGTCCTCCTGCCCGCCCGGCACGCTGACCGAGCTCGCCGACACCGTCGCGGCCGTCGCCGAGCAGGCCGAGCTCGCCGGCGCCCAGCTGGCCGCCGCCCGGGCCGAGCACGCCGAGGCGGAGGCCGAGCGGGTCACCGTCGCGGCCGCGTACGAGGAGCGCCGGGAGGCCGCCCAGCAGGTCCGCCGCCGCGCCGACGCGCTGGCCGGTCTCGCGTTCCGGCTGCGCGAGCGGGCCGGCTGGAACCGCCAGGTGCGCGAGCTGACCGAGGACGCCGCCGAGTGCGACCGCCGTCAGCTGGCCTGCGCCGAGCGCTCCCGCGCCTGTGACGAGGACCGCCGGGCCGCCCAGCGCGCCGCCGACGACGCCCGCCGCACCGCCCGCACGCTGCGCGCCGAGCGCGCCGAGCTCTCCGGCACGGTCGCCGTCACCGACGAACTGCCGACCGCCTCGCTGCCCGCGCTGCGCGAGGCCTACCGGGCCGCCGCCCAGCTCTACGAGAAGGTCGGCGTCGGCGCCGACCTGCGCGCCGAGCAGGCCCGCGCGGAGAGCGACGAGGCCTCCGCCCAGGCCGAGTTGAACCGGCTCACCAACAAGGTGCGCAGCCGCGCCGAGGAGCTGCTGACCAGCACCGACGGCGCCGACGGCCCGGCCCGCCAGGCCGCCGCCGCCCGCGCCGAGGAGCTGGTGGCCACCATCGAGGCGCGTTCGGCGGTGGCCAGCGAGCAGCTCGGCCGGCTGCGCGCCGAGGTCGAGCGCTCGGCGCCGGCCTCCGGCGAGGCGCACACCGAGCTGCCCGAGGAGCTGGTCCCGGCCGACCCCGAGCACGCGCAGCAGCTGCTGCGCGTGGCCACCGGCGAACTCGCCGAGCGGCGCGAGCTGCTGGAGAGCGCCCGGATCGAGCACGGCGAGCTGCTGCGCACCCTGGAGTCGGCGCAGTCGGCCGCCGCCGACTTCGACGAGGCGGCGGCGCTGCTGCGCGACGGCCTGCGGGACCACGCGCCGGAGGAGGGCGAGCAGGCCACCGAGCCGTACCTGGACTCGCTCGCCGACGCGCGCACCGCCGCGACCGAGACCCGCCGCGCGCTGCGCACCGCCTCGGCCGAGCTGACCGCCGCCGACCTGGCCGTCCGGGACGCCTCGGACGCGCTGGTCCGGCACGCCAACGCGGCCCGCTACGAGGCCGTCCGCACGCCGGCCCGCCAGCAGATCCGCGAGCTGCCGGCGGCCGCGCTGCCCGAGCACGCGGCCGCCTGGGCCGGGGCGTTCGCGCCGCGGCTGCGGGTGCTCAGCGACGAGCTGACCCAGCTGGAGCGCAACCGCGGCTCGATCGTCGACCGGTTGCGCGGGCTGGTGGAGAGCTCGCTCGCCACCCTGCGCGCCGCCCAGCGGCTCTCCCGGCTGCCGGAGGGGCTGGGGGAGTGGTCCGGTCAGGAGTTCCTGCGGATCCGTTTCGACGACCCGGACCAGACGGTCCTCGCCGAGCGGCTCGGCGAGGTGATCGACGAGGCGACCAGCTCGGCCCTCCGCAAGAACAACGACCTACGGCGTGACGGCATGTCGCTGCTGCTGCGCGGGGTGGCGGCGGCGATCGGGCCCAAGGGCGTCTCGGTGGAGATCCTCAAGCCGGACGCGGTGCTGCGCGCCGAGCGGGTCAGCGTCGGCCAGATGTCCGACGTCTTCTCCGGCGGCCAGCTGCTCACCGCGGCGATCGCGCTCTACTGCACGATGGCCGCGCTGCGGGCGAACGACCGGGGGCAGTCGCAGCTGCGGCACGCCGGGACGCTCTTCCTGGACAACCCGATCGGCCGGGCCAACGCGACCTACCTGCTGGAGCTCCAGCGCGCGGTCGCCGATGCGCTGGGCGTCCAGCTGATCTACACCACCGGCCTCTTCGACACCACGGCGCTGGCCGAGTTCCCGCTGGTGATCCGGCTGCGCAACGACGCCGACCTGCGGGCCGGGCTGAAGTACATCTCGGTCGAGGAACACCTGCGTCCGGGGCTGCCGGCGCCGCAGGACCCGGACGGCCCGACGGTGCACGGCGAGATCACCGCCACCCGGATGTTCAAGCGCCCGGCGGAGCCGGTGGCGCAGGCGGCAGCCGAGTAGCACCGAACGCGGCACCCGAACGCGGCATCCGGGCTCGTCCGCCCGGGTGCCGCGTGGCTCAAGAGCCTGGTCGGGCTCAGAGCTCGATCCGCTCGCCCGGCGCCGGCACCCGCAGCCGCCCGGTCAGGCCGGCCTGCTCGAACGCGGCCACCAGTCGGTCCGCGCCCTCGGTGAAGTGCCCCCAGTGCTCGAAGTGCACCGGCAGCACCAGGCCGGCGCCGAGCAGTTCGGCCGCCGTCGCGGCGTCCGCGCTGGTCAGCGTCAGCTGCCCGTCGACCAGCGGGGTGCGGGCGGCGCCGGCGAAGAGCAGCGCGACGTCCGGCGCCGGGCACCGCTCGGCGATCTGCCGCACGACCGGCAGCGAGGCGTTGTCGCCGCTGACGTACACCGTCGGCAGGCCCTCGCCGGCCAGCACGAACCCGGTGACCTCGCCGACCAGGTGCTCGGTGCCGTCCGGCCCGTGCTGGGCCGGCACCCCGGTCACCCGCAGCACGCCGCCGTCCGGCCGCGGCAGCTCGACCGTCTCCCAGTTCGGCAGGCCGCGGACCGCGCCGCCGAGCCGCTGCTGCGCGGAAGCGGTGCTGAGCACGGTGGCCCCCGACGCGGCCAGGTAGGCGCGGCCGCCGGCGTCCAGGTTGTCCGGGTGCTGATCGTGCGAGAGCAGCACCAGGTCCACGACGCCGAGTTGCTCGGCGGTCAGTACCGGGCCGGCCGTCTTGACCAGCATCCGCTCCCCGATCGGGTACTCGCCCGGGGCGTCGAAGGTCGGATCGGTGAGGATCCGCAGCCCGCCGTACTCCAGCAGCACGGTCGGTCCGCCGAGATAGGTGACGCTGGGTCGGGTCATGGTGGGTCCCCCTACTGGTGTTCGTTCGCCGGTGTCTCAACAATAGCCGACGCCTAACCTCTGATCAACGATTGACAGGTTAGTAGGTGGAGTGCTTGGCTGGTGCCATCGGCTAACCGGGAAAAGCGTCTTGAGGGGTTAAGATGAGCGCGCAGATCCACTACCGCACCACCACCGTGCAGGGCCAGGAGATCTTCTACCGCGAGGCCGGCGCGCCGGACGCCCCCGTGCTGCTCCTGCTGCACGGCTTTCCGAGCAGCTCGCACATGTTCCGCGAGTTGATCCCGCTGCTCGCCGGCCGCTACCGGCTGATCGCGCCGGACTACCCCGGCTTCGGCTACTCGGCCGCCCCACAGGTCGAGGAGTTCGACTACACCTTCGAGCGGCTGGCCGCGCTGGTCGGCGAGTTCACCGAGCAGCTGGGCCTGACCCGGTTCGCGCTCTACATGCAGGACTACGGCGCGCCGATCGGTCTGCGGCTCGCGCTCGCCCACCCCGAGCGGATCACCGCGATCGTCACCCAGAACGGCAATGCGTACGAGGACGGCCTGGTCCCCGAGGCCTGGGCGGACATCCGCGCCTACTGGGCCGACCGGAACCCGGTCACCGAGGCGCCGGTGCGGGCCACCCAGTCGGCGGAGGGCGTGATCTGGCAGTACACCCACGGCATCGCCGACCCGAGCCTGCTCAACCCGGACGCCTGGCGCCACGACATCGCCCTGCTCCAGCGGCCGGGGCTGGACCGCGTGCAGCTCCAGCTGATCGGTGACTACGGCAGCAATGTGGCGCTCTACCCGGAGTTCCACGAGTACTTCCGCCGCAGCCAGGTCCCGTTGCTCGCCGCTTGGGGAGCGCACGACGAGATCTTCGGCCCGGCGGGCGCCACCGCCTTCCTGCGCGACCTGCCCGAGGCGGAGGTGCACCTCCTGCCGACCGGCCACTTCGCGCTGGAGACGCACAGCGCGCAGATCGCGGCGTTGATCGACGGCTTCCTCTCCACCCGGGTGTCCCCTTTCGAGTGACGCCCGGGCGGGCCGCTCGCCGACCCCCACGACGGCCGCTAGCGTCGTCCCACGCGACTGCGCGTCCATGGTGCGTCGCGCCCATAGTGCGTCAATGTCTCTGGGGGACAACGATGTTCACTCCCATGCGGGTATCGGTGATCGGCTGCGGTCAGCTCGGGGCCGCACACGCGGCAGCGATGGCCGAACTGGGCCACGAGGTGGTCGGCGTCGAGACGGACCCGGACAAGTGCCGTGTGCTGTCCGGTGGTTCCGCCCACTTCTACGAGGAGGGGCTGGACGACCTGCTCGCCAAGCACACCGCCAGTGGCCGGCTTCGGTTCACCGAAGAGCTCGAAGTGGCGGTGCGCCACGCCGAGTTGCACTTCATCGCGGTCGGCACCCCGCTGCGCGCGGACGGCTTCGGCTACGACACCGGGCAACTCGTCGGCGTAATCGAGGCGTTGCTGGCGCTGATCGAGCAGCCGTGCACGATCGTCGGCAAGTCGACCGTCACCGTCGGCACGGTGGCGCGGCTGCAGCGGCTGATCGACGCGCACCCGGCGGCCGGGCTGGTCGAGCTGGTCTGGAACCCGGAGTTCCTGCGCGAGGGCCATGCCGTCGAGGACACGCTGTTCCCGGACCGGATCCTGGTCGGCCTCTCCTCGGCCCGCGCCCGTGAGGCGGTCGAAGCGGTGTTCGGGCCGATCCTGGAGCGTGGCGAGGTCGAGCTGATCGTCACGGATCCGGCCACCGCCGAGCTCGCGAAGTCGGCGGCGAACGCGTTCCTCGCCGCGAAGATCTCGTTCATCAACGCGATGGCCGAGGTCTGCGAGCTCACCGGCGCCGACGTCGAGCAGGTCGCCCACACCATGGGCATCGACCGGCGGATCGGCCACGGCGGGCTGCGGCCGGGGATCGGCTACGGCGGCGGCTGCCTGCCCAAGGACGTGGGCGCGTTCACCCACCGGGTCGCCGAACTCGGCGCCACCCGCGCGGCCGCGCTGCTGACGGCGGTCGACGAGGTCAACCGCGGGCGGCTGGAAGCGGCCGCCGCCCTGGTCGAGCGCGCGGCCGGCGGCTCGTTTGCGGCCGGCTCGCTGGCGGGGCTGACCGTCGGGCTGCTCGGCGCCGCGTTCAAAGCCGGCACCGGCGACGTCCGCGACTCGCCCGCGCTGCGGCTCGCCGAACGGCTGCACGAGCGCGGGGCCGCGATCCGGATCCACGACCCGCAGGCGCTCGCGGCCGCACGCCGCCTGCACCCCCGGTTCGACTACGCGCCCAGCGCCCTCGAGGCGGTGACCGGCGCCGACCTGGTGCTGCTCGGCACCGAGTGGCCCGAGTACACCGAGGACCCCAAACTGCCGCGCGAGGCGGCGCCGTTGGTCAACAGCCGGACCCTGGTCGATGTGCGCAACGCCGTCCTGCCGGAGGCCTGGCTGGCCGCCGACTGGCAGGTCTGGCAGCTCGGCAGGCCCGCACCCACGGGTAGTTGACGCAGCGTCAGGTCATCGTTCACGCGGCGACGGCGCGCGCCACCACCCGCAGATACCGTTCGATCGCCAGGTGCTGGAGCGCCGCCGCCACCGGGCGGCCCAACCGCGCGTACCAGGCGTCGAGCCGGGCGAACGCGACGACCTCGAACCAGACGTCGCCCGCCGCGTCCATGCTCACCACGAACGCCTCCTCGCCGCACTCCGGGTGCCCGGGCAGCGTGCCGTACGCGAAGCCGATCCGGTCGTCCTGCTCGACCGTCCAGACCACCCGGCACGGGATCACCAGTCGTGGCAGCCGGACGCCGGGCAGGCTGAGTCGCACCAGTACGGTGGCGCCGGCCGCCGCGCGCGACTGCGGCGGATAGACCGCGAACCCCGAGCCGAGCTGCGCGCCCCAGCCGAGCACGTACGCCCCGGCGCGCTCCAGCACCTCCCGGCCCTGCCCGAGGTGCACCCGGCGGCGGACCCACGAGTAGCCCTCCGGCAGCGCGGCGAACCGGCTCGCGCCGACCTCGGGGTAGCTCGGCGCGGAGGTGCGGGCGGCGAGGTAGCGGTGGTGCAGGGTGTAGGAGGGCATCAGACAGTTGTACGGCAGCCGATCGGCGGTCGCCAAACCAGGCGGCTGCCGAGAACGGATGGTGCCCGCCCGGACGTGGTCCGGGCGGGCGCGGTGTGGCGGTGGCAGTCAACTGCCGTCGGAACTCAGGACGGCAGGCGCGCGATGAGCCAGCTGCACAGCTCCTCGGTGATGATGGTGTGCCCGGTGGTGCCGGACGAGCAGCGGAACTCGTCCAGCTCGCTCTCGCCGGAGTCGATGGCGTCGACCTTCGCGTAGAGGTCCTCCTGCCGGTCGATGTCCCGGATCGCGACCGCGCTGACGGTGGGCACGAAGCAGACCGTCGGGTGGTTCAGCTCGACCTTGCCGCCCTTCTCCGTGAGCGCGTTGGCGACGATCTTGTACGAGTCGAGCGTGCCGCCGGGCGCGCCGTCCAGCTCCGGCAGAGCGGTGGTCTTGACGGTCTTGGTCTTGAACGGGATCAGGCGGCGCAGTTCGGCGACCGTGACGTCGTTGCCGGCGGCCTGGGTGAAGAAGGTGGTGCCGGGGAACGCGATCTGCCCGGTGCTCTTCAGTGCGACGTCACCGGGCGGCACGTCGACGCCGGTGCCGTCGCCGCTGCCGTTCGCGACCGCGATCTTGAACGGGATCGCCGGCCAGCCGCCCAGGTCGTCCAGCTCCTTGAGGAAGGCGGTGCGCAGCGGGTCCACCCGGACGGTGTCGGTGGCGCTGTCGTAGTGGCGCCAGAGCAGCTGCCGCGCGGCGTCGCTGTTCATCTGCTTGGCGAAGTCGTTGGCGGTCGGGATGAAGTGCGCGAAGGCCTGCAGGCCGATCGGGATGACGGCGCCGCGGTGCGGGGTGTCGTAGGAGAAGTACACCGCGGTCTTGTGGTCCACTCGCTGCCGCTCCAGCTTGAGCAGTGCGTAACGCGTGACCAGGCCGCCCATGCTGAAGCCGCCGACCGCGAGGCGCGCGTCGTCCAGCTGTTCGTCCCTCGTGCGCATGATGGCGGCGACCACGGCCTGGGCGTTGTCCTGGATCTTCGCCGTCCGCTCGTTGAAGCCGATCAGGATCACCGTGCGGCCCTGCTGCCGCAGCGCGCTCAGGAACTTGTAGGGCAGCTCGGAGTCGGTGGAGATACCGGTCTCCAGGCCCTGGGCGAGCCACTGCAGGTCGCTCCGGCCCAGGTTGAAGCCGTCGGCCATGATGACCGGCCGCTCGATGCCGGTGCTTCCCTCGCCGTAGTAGATCCAGGCGAAGCCGTTCGGCAACTCCCACTCCGTGTCCCGCTGGTGGACCGGGACGGTGATGATCGGCGCGGTGCTCAGTGGATCCGCGGCGATGTTCTTGCCGTCGAGCTGCTCCGCCTGGCCGTCCTGCTGTGCGGACATCAGCTACTCCTCAGGGATCTGCGCACGACACTGTGGCCCGGTCGAGCCGGGCAGGCTGCCGTGCGGGGGAGAATTGCGGTGGTGGCTTCATCATGCTCAGCTCATAGGAGAGTTGACGGTCGATCAGATAAGCCATCACTCGTTCGGGTGATATGACACATTGGGCGTTTGGACCCGACCCCACCCACGCCACCCATCCCGCTCTCTCCGGAGGTTGGACATGAAGCTCGGCCTGCACTACTGGAACTACTCCACTCCCGCCGACCCCGCCCTGATCGCGCCGACGCTGGCGCAGACCGCCCGGATCGCCGAGGAGTCGGGGGTCTCCTCGTTCACCGTGATGGACCACTACTTCCAGATGGAGCAGATGGCCCCGGCCGAGGAGCCGATGCTGGAGGGCTACACCACGCTCGGGTATCTCGCGGCGCTGACCGAGCGGATGACGCTGGGGCTGCTGGTCACCGGTGTGATGTACCGGCACCCGGGACTACTGGCGAAGATCGTCAGCACCCTCGACGTGCTCTCCGGCGGCCGGGCCCGGCTCGGCATCGGTGCGTCCTGGTACGAGCGCGAGCAGCGCGGCCTCGGCGTGCCGGTGGTGCCGGTGGCGGAGCGCTTCGAGCGGCTGGAGGAGACGCTGCAGATCTGCCTGCAGATGTGGAGCGAGAACAACGGGCCGTACCAGGGTGAGCACTACCAGCTGGCCGAGACGCTCTGCGTGCCGGCGCCGCTGACCCGCCCGCGCCCGCCGATCATGATCGGCGGCGGCGGCGAGAAGAAGACGCTGCGGCTGGTCGCCAAGTACGCGGACGCCTGCAACCTGTTCGGCACCGGCGTGGACGAGGTCACCCACAAGCTCGACGTGCTGCGTGCGCACTGCGCGGCCGAGGGGCGCGACTACGACGCCATCGAGAAGACCGTGGTCGCCTCCCGCCGCCCGGTGCTGGAGGACCTGGACGGATTCCTCGCCGACGCGGACGGCTACGCCAAGCTCGGCGTCACCGAGATCCAGGTGGTCCCGGACCGCCACCCGGTCACCTTCGCCGAGCTGCTCGCCGAGCGGCTGCTGCCGCGCCTGGCCACGATCGGCTAGCGAGCCCCGGAACAGGCCAACCAGGCAGCACACGAAGGGAAATGAGGCCGCATACGAAGCTGCCGAATCGTGATCTCCGATCATCGTCGAGCGGGAACCCGGGGCCGTACGGTGCACGTCGCTGGCTACGCCGCGTCATTTCGCGGCCCCGACAGACCCGGCGCACCTGCCCCGGCGCCGACCAGCACGACCGGAGAGACGAACGATGAACGGCCTGACCGACGGCAGTGCGGCGGACCCCGCCGACCGCCGACCGTGGACGCTGCCCGGCTACACCCACGAGCGCGAGCTGGGCGCGGGCGCGAGCGGGCGGGTGCTGCTCGCGCGGCACGACGCCACCGGCACCCGGGTCGCGATCAAGTACCTCGGCGCGGCGGTCGGTGACACCAGCGCACTGCGCTCCGAGGCCGTGCTGCTCGGCGGCCTCAGCTCTCCGCACGTGGCCGCGCTGTACGAGTACGTCGAGAGCGCGCACGGCGCGGCCATCGTGATGGAGCTGGTGGACGGCCTCGCGCTGCGCGCGCTGCTCCGCCAGGAGGGCGCGACCACGCCGGAGGCGGCGCTGGTCGTGCTCAAGGGCTCGCTGCTCGGGCTGGCGGCGGCCCATGCGGCGGGTGTCGTGCACCGCGACTACAAGCCGGAGAACGTGCTGGTCGCGGCCGACGGCTCGTCGAAGCTGGTGGACTTCGGCATCGCCGCCCGCAGCGGCGAGACCCCGGAGATCGCCGGCACCCCGGTCTACATGGCGCCCGAGCAGTGGGCGGGCGAGCCGGCCTCGCCGAGCGCCGACGTGTACGCGGCCACCGCGACGTTCTTCGAGTGCCTCACCGGCGCGAAGCCGTACAGCGGCACCACGCTCGCCGAACTGGCCGTCCAGCACACCGAGAGCCCGATCCCCGACGGCCTCGCGCCGGAACCCGTCCGGCCGCTGATCCGGGCCGGCCTGGCCAAGACGCCGGACGAGCGCCCGGCCAGTGCGGCCGCGCTCGTCGAGCAGCTGGAGCTGGTCGCGGCCGCCGGGTACGGCGAGGACTGGGAGCGGCGCGGCCGCCGGGCGCTCGCCGCGTTGGTCGCGCTGCTGCCGCTGCTGCTGCCGTCCGCAGGCGGCGCGGGCGCGGGCGGTACGGCGCTGGCGACGACGCGACTCGGCGCGGCCGACGCCGTGGACGCCGTGGATGCGACGGACAGCGCGGGCACCGCGGGCACGGCCCGACGGCTCGGCCGGCGGACCCGGCTGCTCGCCGGGGCGGTCGGCGTCGCGCTGCTGGCCGGCGGAACGGCCCGGCTCGCCTTGGCGGAGGGCGCGAGCGCCTCGACGACGAACGCGGTCACGGCGCCGGCGCCGGCACTGACCACCTCGCTCGGCCCGGACAGCACCGGGGGACCAGCCGCTCCACTGGTCGCGGCGGCTGCCACGGCCTCGACCCCGTCGGCACCCGCCTCCGCTCCGGTGACGCCCTCGCCCTCGTCCTCGCTCTTGTCGTCCCGCTCCGCTTCGCCCTCGCCTTCCCCCTCCCTCTCTCTCACTTCCTCCCCCTCGTCCCCTTTCTCGACCTCACCCACCTCCGCCCCCGCACCGGCCACCACCTCCGCCCCCGCACTGCCACCGCCCACCGCCGCGCCCGTCACCCCCGGCCCGTCGGCGACGCCTTCCGCAACCGTCCCGCCCACTCCGTCGGCGGTCCCGTCCTCCAGCCCGCCGACCGCCGTACCGTCGAGCACCCCGTCCAGCACGGCACCCAGTACGCCGGCGCCGGTGCTGCGGGTTCTCACGGTGTCGATCGACTCGTACGGCTGCGCCGGCATGTCCAGCACCGCCGGGACGGTCACGGTCCGCACGAACGGCGCGGCGGACGGAGTCCTGGTGCTCAGCTGGGTGGACGCCGGTACGGGCGCGCAGGTCGTCGCCACCGAGCGGATCACGCTCCCGAAGGGCCAGACCGTGGTGCGGCACAGCTTCCCGCACAACTTCGGCTACTACGACACTGCGCCGGAGTGGGGCCTGCGGGTGGCGACGGACCCGGCGGCCGCCCGGGGCCAGAACAGCTACCAACAGGTCCCCGCCTACCTCTGCAACCCGCCTCGCTGAGCATTCAGGCCCCAGGAACCAGGAACAGAGCAATGACAGCACCACACGAACCCGTGGAACCGGACAGCGCCCCGGGCGAGGAGATGACGGTCCGTCTCCCCGAGGCGGCCGCGGCCACGGCCACCGTCCGCCTCGCCGCACCGGCGGCGGCGGGGCTCCGCACCGTCCGGCTCGGAGACGCGGTCGATGCCGAGGCGGTCACCGTGCGCTTCGCCGAGCCCACCCCCACCGGGACGGACGCGACGGACGAGACGGACAGCGCCACGCTGCTCGCCGACGAGGCGTGGAGCACCCCGGCCGCGACCGTCGAACTCGGCGCCGCCGGCACCGCTGCCACGCGTATCGCCCCGCCCGAGGGCAGCTCCGACCTCGCGTCGTACCCCCACGGCCTGCGCCGCTTCGGCCCCGGCGTCCCGGCGGCGCCGGTCGCCACCCCCGAGCGCGTCGCCGAGCTCTGGCACGGCACGCCGCCCGCGCGGCAGCGCCGGCGCCGCCCGCTCGCCCTGCTGCTCGCCCTCGCCGCGCTACTCGCCGTCCTCGGCTACCTGGCCTGGCAGCGCTACTCGCCACCGCTCTCGGTCACCGCGATCTCCGTGCACACCGACCCGGCCGGCCCGGCCTGCGGCGGCACCCAGGCGGTGGTCGGCACGCTGGAGACGGACGGCCGCGCGGGCACGGTCACCTACCGCTGGCTGCGCAGCGACGGCACCGTCTCCGGCGACCTCAGCCAGCCGGTGCTGAAGGGCAGCCGCGAGACCACTGTGGTGCTCCGCTGGACCTTCGAGGGCCACGGGACGATGGCGGCCACCGCCACGCTCCAGGTGCTCACCCCGAAGGTGCTCACCCCGAGCGCCCGCTCCGCCTCGGCGTCCTTCAGCTACGACTGCCCGTGACTTCTCCCGGGCCTGGGAGGGTGGCGCGGCCCGGCCGCACTACCTCCCCAGGCCCGCCGACACCGGCAGCACCGGCAGCTCGGGCAGCGCCACCTGGTACAGCCAGGCGTCGAACAGCTCCACCAGCGACTGCTGCCCGGCGTACCGCTGCGCGTGCACCATGAAGTCCGCCGTCGTCGCCACGCCGTCGCGCCGGCCCGGTGCCCACTCGCGCAGCATCCGGTGGAACGCCTGCTCGCCCAGCGCGCAGCGCACCGCGTGCACGGTCAGCCCGCCGCGCTCGTACAGCCGGTCGTCGAACATCAGCTTCCTGCCCGGATCGGCCAGCCGCAGGTCCTGCGGCAGCCCGGCGAGCATCCGGTACGCGTCGGCCGCGTGCGCCTGCGCGCCGCGCCCGCCGGAGCGCTCGGCCCAGAGCCACTCCGCGTACTTGGCCAGGCCCTCGTTCAGCCAGATGTGCCGCCAGTCCGCGATGGTCACGCTGTTGCCGAACCACTGGTGCGCCAGCTCGTGCGCGACCAGCCGCTCGGAGCCGCGGGCGCCGTCCACGTGGTTCGTGCCGAAGACCGCCATCCCCTGCGCCTCGACCGGGACGTCCAGCTCCTCCTCGGCCACCACCACGGCGTACTCGCCGAACGGGTACGGGCCGAAGAGCTCCTCGAAGAGGCGCATCATCTGCGGCTGGCGGCCGAAGTCGGCGGCGAACCGGGGCACCAGCGCGGCCGGCACGTACCCGGTCTGCGGCACCGCGCCCGGCTCGCCGTCCACCAGCAGCACCTTCTCCAGCGGCGCGATCGCTATCCCGACCAGGTAGCTGGAGGTCGGCGCGGACTGCTCGAAGACCCAGGTCGTGCTGCTCGCCCGGGTGGCCCGGGTGAGCAGCCGCCCGCCGGTCACCACCTGGTACGGCGTCGGCGTGGTGATCGAGACGAGGTAGGAGGCCTTGTCGGCCGGCCGGTCGTTGCACGGGTACCAGGACGGCGCGCCGACGGGCTGGCTGGCCACCAGCGCGCCGTCGGTCAGCTCCTCCCAGCCCAGGCCGCCCCACTGGGTGCGGACCGGGCGCGGGTTGCCGCTGTAGTGCACCTCGGTGGTGAACGCGGCGCCCGCGGCGAGCGGCTTGGCCGGCTTGACCCGCAGCTTGCCGCCGCGGTGCGTGTAGTGCGCGGCGCGGCCATCGACCAGCACCCGGCCGATCCGGAAGTCGGCCAGGTCCAGAGCGAACTCGCGCAGCTGCTCCGGCCCGGCCAGCGCGCTGAGCCGGGCGGTGCCGGCCAGCCGGTTCGGGCCGGGGCGGTAGTCCAGGGTCAGCTCGTAGCGGTGCACCCGGTAGCGGGGGTCGCCGTGGTCGGGAAAGTACGGATCCTTGCTGCCCACGACTGAGTCCGCTCCCTGTGCTGCCGTAACGGTCATGCTGCTACGCCTGCCAGGCTTCGATCGGGTTGCCCAGCCAGCGCGTGTCCGCGGGCACCGATTCGGCACGCATCACCAGGGAGGCCGGTCCGAGCGTGCTGCGGGCCCCGATGGTGCTGCCGGGCAGCACGATCCCGCCCGGGCCGAGGGTGGCGCCCTCGCGGAGGATCACAGTATCCATGCGCATGATCCGGTCGTGGAAGAGGTGGGTCTGCAGGACGCAGCCGCGGTTGATGCTGACCCCGTCGCCGAGGGTGACCAGGTCGGCCTCGGGCAGCCAGTAGCTCTCGCACCAGACGCCGCGCCCGATCTTCGCGCCGAGCGCGCGCAGCCACAGCACCATCACCGGGCTGCCCGGCACCGCGCCGATCAGCCACGGCACGGCCAGCACCTCGGTGAACGTGTCCGCCAGCTCGTTGCGCCAGACGAACGAGCTCCACAGCGGGTGCTCGACGGCCCGGAACCGGCCGACCAGCAGCCACTTCGCGGCCAGCGACACCGCGCAGGCCAGCCCACCGGCCGCGAGTAGCACCACACCGGAGAGCAGCGCGATCAGCCACACCGGGCCGAGCGCGCAGAGCGCGCCGACGGTCAGCACGGCCAGCGCCGCCGAGCAGAAGACCGGCAGCAGCCGGGCCAGCTCGACCACGCCGCGGGCCCAGAACAGCCGGGCCGGCGGGTCGTAGGTCAGGCTCTGGTCGCCGGTCTCGGCGGAGCGCGGCAGCTTGACCGGGGGCAGGCCCAGGTAGGAGCTGCCCTTCTTGGCCTTCTTCGGCGTCGCCGAGAGCACGCCGACCAGGCCCCGGTCCGGCACGGCGCGCCCGGGCGCGGTCATCCCGGAGTTGCCGAGGAACGCCCGGTCACCGATCTCGGCCTTGCCGATCCGCAGCCAGCCGCCGCCCAGCTCGTACGGGGCGATCAGGGTGTCGTCGGCGAGGAAGGCGCCGTCGCCGACGGTGGTCATGCTGGGCAGCGCGAGCACGGTCGAGACCTCGGCGCGCTTGCCGACCTTCATGCCGAGCAGGCGCAGCCAGACCGGCGTGATCAGGCCGGCATAGAGCGGGAAGAGCGTCTCGCGGGCCAGGTCCATCAGCTGGCTGACCGCCCAGGCCTGCCAGCCGATCCGGCTGTGCAGCGGGTGGTAGCCGGTGGTCAGGCCCAGGCTGAGCATCCGGACCGCCAGCACCAGCAGCGCGGCGTAGGTCAAGCCGAAAGCGAGAGCGGCAGGCACAACCGAGAGCAGTGCTCCGCTCAGCGCCGAGCCGAGCCCGGAGTCCGGTGAGATGAACTGCGTGGCGATCAGCAGCGCGGGCGCGGCCGCCAGCACCGGCAGCAGCGTCAGCCCGAAGCCGCTCGCGCCGTAGACGGCCGCCCAGTGCGCGACGCGCGGCGGGCGCTGCTTGGGCCAGCCGCGCTCGGCCCGGCCCAGCTTGGCGGCCGGCGAGCCGCCCCAGCGCTGCCCGGTCGGCACCTGGCCGGTGACCGAGGAGCCCGGCAGGATCTCGGCCCGCTTGCCGACCCGGGCACCGGGGAACAGCGTGCTGCGGGTGCCGACCACGGCGCCCGAGCCGACCCTGACCTGGCCGATCTCCAGCAGGTCGCCGTCCAGCCAGTAGCCGGACAGGTCCACCTCGGCCTCGATCGCGCAGCCCTTGCCGAGCCGCAGCAGGCCGGTGACCGGCGGCAGCGCGTGCAGGTCCACGTCCTCCGCGATCCGGCAGCCGAGCGCGTTCCCGTACCGGACCAGCCAGGAGCCGGAGAGCGCGGTCGCGCCGCTCGCCTCGGCGAGCCGCTCGGCCGCCCACAGCCGCAGGTGCACCGAGCCGCCGCGCGGGTAGCTGCCAGGCTGCACACCGCGCAGCAGCAGCCGGGCGCCGCCGGCCCCGATCGCGACCCGCCCGACCGGACTGAAGAAGAGCAGGCCGCCGGCCGCGACCAGCCACCAGGAGGCCGTCGGTGCCCAGGGGAAGGCGCCGAACAGGTGCAGCACGTTGCCGAAGGCGAGCAGCGCGGTGGTCCAGCGCAGGCCGGTCAGCGTGAAGAGCGGGAGCAGCATCAGCAGCTGCAGCAGCTTGGCCCGGGTCGGGGTGACCGCGATCGTCCGGGACGCGCCGTCGCCCTGCGCCGAGCGCTCCAGGTGCCGGGCCAGCTTGCGCAGCACCGGCTGCTGGTAGATGTCCAGCACGGCGGCGGACGGGTAGCGGGTGCGCAGCAGCGTGGTCAGCCGGGCGGCGGCCAGGCTGCCGCCGCCGATCGCGAAGAAGTCGGCCTGCGCGCTGCCCACCGGCACGCCGAGGATCTCGCTCCACTGCTCCGCCAGCCAGGCCTCGGTGCCGTACAGCTGCTCGGTCGGACCGGAGTCCGGCAGGTCCAGCGGCCAGGGCAGCGCATTGCGGTCGACCTTGCCGGAGGTGCGGGTGGGCAGCTCCTCGACGGGCGCGAGCAGCGGGACCAGCGCGGCCGGCAGCTCGGCGCGCAGCCGCTCGACGGACGCCTCGCGGTCCCAGTCCTCCTGCACGACCAGGTAGCCCACCAGCAGCTGGTTGCCGCCGCGCGCGGTCCGCACCGCCGCCGCCGCGCCCTGCACGCCGGGCAGCGCCTGCAGCGCCGCGTCCACCTCGCCCAGCTCGATCCGGCGCCCGCCGAGCTTGATCTGCTCGTCGGCCCGGCCGAGGAAGACCAGGCCCTCGGGCTCGGCCCGGACCAGGTCGCCGCTGCGGTAGGCGCGGTCCCAGCCGAGCGACTCCAGCGGTGCGTACTTCTCGGCGTCCTTCACCGGGTCCAGGTAGCGGGCCAGGCCGACGCCGCCGATCACCAGCTGACCGCTCTCGCCCATCGCGACCGGGCGGCCGGCCTCGTCGACGACGGCGAGCTCCCAGCCGTCGAGCGGCAGCCCGATCCGCACCGGTCCCTCGCCGGTCAGCAGCGCGCCGCAGGCGACCACGGTCGCCTCGGTCGGGCCGTACGTGTTCCAGACCTCGCGGCCCTCGGTGACCAGGCGCTCGACCAGCTCGGGCGGGCAGGCCTCGCCGCCGAAGATCAGCAGCCGGACGTCGCCGAGCGCCTCGGCCGGCCAGAGCGCGGCCAGCGTGGGAACCGTGGAGACCACGGTGATCTCCTGCTCGGCCAGCCACGGGCCGAGGTCGGCGCCGCTGCGCACCTGCGAGCGCGGCACCGGGACCAGGCACGCGCCGTAGCGCCAGGCCAGCCACATCTCCTCGCAGGACGCGTCGAACGCGACCGAGAGCCCGGCCATCACCCGGTCGCCCGGGCCGATCGGCTCCTCCTGGAGGAACATCGCGGCCTCGGCGTCCACGAAGGCGGCGGCGTTGCGGTGCGTGACGGCGACGCCCTTGGGCTTGCCGGTGGAGCCGGAGGTGAAGATGATCCAGGCGTCGTGCTCCGGGGTCGGCCGCGCGGCCGGGCCGCTGCCCTCGCGCAGCACGGTCAGCTCGCGCCCGGCGCCGATCACGGCGGTCACCTCGGCCTCGCCGAAGACCAGGTCGGCGCGCTCCTGCGGGTCCTCGAAGTCCACCGGCACGTAGGCGGCGCCGGCGGCCAGCACGGCGAGGATCGCCACGTAGAGGTCATTGCCGCCGGACGGGACCCGGACGCCGACCCGGTCGCCGAGGCCGACGCCGGCGGCGGCCAGCTTGCGGCGCTGCGCCTCGACCTCGGCGGTCAGCGCGCGGTAGCTGAGCACCTGCTGTCCGTCGTCGAGCGCGGGCTCGTTCGGGTGCGCCTGGGCGCTGGCGGCCAGCACGTCCACCAGGGTGCGCGGGGCCGGGGCGGATCGGGCTCCGAACAGTGCCGGCGCAGGCGCGACCTGGGCGACCGGCTCTCGCTCGTCGCCCGGTGCGCTGATCTGTTCCATGACTGCCATGCGGTCCTCGTCCCTCTTCCCCCACCTGGGGCTCCGGCCGGACCGGGACTGACCTGCGGATTTTCCGCCTGGCCGGGCCGTGGGTTCCGGGAACGGAGCACAACAACCCGATCGATGGTAGCCCGGTGGCGGGCCGAACCAAGAGTGCCTTCAGCTGCGGAAAGACGGCCAACTGGCCAAGATCTTCGCATAACTGACGGATCGTCAGCTCATATGTCCATTGCCAGGGACGAGAACTGATGAACCGTCAGACAAATTGACGGTCCGTCAGATCGGATTTCGGAATGTGACTCAGAGCACAACGCTACCGGTGTGTCGCGCAGGGTGCACGGCGGCTGCCGCCGTCCGGGCGTGTGGGCGCGGGTGTGGGTGTGGGTTGCTCCGGGTCAGGGCGCCGGGGCCTGTCCGCCGTCGGTGGCAGGTGGTAGTGATGGGGCAGAGGCCGTCGACGCAGGGAGCGCGCATGTCCGTCACCGTCCGTGTCAGTCAGGACTTCCCGGTCTCCCCGGCGGAGCTCTGGCGCGAGATCACCGAGCCGGAGCGGCTGGCGGCCTGGTTCTGGCCCCCGCGGCTGGCGCCGGTGGTGCGGATCGGTGCCGGCCGTTTCGAGATCGCCGGCGACGGGCTGGCGGTCGGCGGACCGGTGCGCGAGGTGCGGCGGGAGCGGCTGCTGGAGCTCGGCTGGCAGTGGGCGGGCGAGGATGCTGTCAGTGCGCTCTCGGTGGAGCTGACGGCGGACGGTGCGGCGACCCTGCTCACGCTGACCCATCGCGGGATCGCCGACCTCGACGAGGCCGCGGAGCACGAGCGCGGCTGGCGGGACTGTCTGGACCGGCTCGCCGCGGTGACGGCTGCGGCGGTCGCCGTCGAGGGGTAGGCGCAGGAGAGGGGCGGGCGCAGGAGGGGCGGGGGCGTGAAAGGGGTGGGCCTGGCCGGGGGAGCCGGCCAGGCCCGTGCGGGGGTGGTTCGTGCGGGTGGTGGTCCGGGGGTGCTCGGAATTCGGGCGTCCTCAGAAGCGGAACACCGGGTCGGTCTTGGTGTGCAGGCCGCACGGATTGGCGAAGCTGTGCGTCCAGTGCAGGTCCTGCCCCTGCCAGGTGCCGTCGGCGAAGGCCGTGACCGGTAGGTAGAGCTCGTTGCAGAGCACACCCGGCGTCCCGGTCAGCAGGTCGAGGTCGCCGCCGGTGGGCTCGATCGCGTCGCAGGCGGCTTGGGGCATCGGATGGCTGCCGCCGGCCGGATCGCAGAACAGTTGGACGCTTCGCTCGTTACCACTGGTGTCGTCGCGAATCGTCAGCAGCAGGTAGCTGGGTGCCCCGGCGGGGGCGGCCTGTGCCGGGGTGGGCACGGTCAGGAAGGCGAGAGCGACGGCCGCGAGGGCCGCGCGGATGCGCAGGGAGATCACCCGCACAGAGGTACCACCGCCTGCTGCACCACGCCCAAGCCGTCACCCCATCGTGGGCGCGTCGGCCAACTCGTCCGGGTTGCGGGCCTCTTCGGCGAGCGCGCCGGCCAGCACCGCGTCCAGCAGGCCGGGGAAGAGTTCGGCCAGGTCGGCGGTGCGCAGCGTGCTCATCCGCGAAGTGCCGCGCCGGTGCTGGCGGATGACCCCGGCCTCGCGCAGCACCCGGAAGTGGTGCGTGCTGGTCGACTTGCTGACCGGCAGTGAGAACGCGATGCAGGACATCTCCTGGTGACCTGCGGCCAGCGCCCGCACGATGCTCAGCCGCAGCGGATCGGCGAGCGCATGCAGCAGCTCGGCCAGCCGGATCTGCCCGGCCGCCGGTTCGGGGAGCAGCGTCTCATCGGTCACCCGGTCACTAGTCACCCGCCCATTGTATGAGCCCCCTCGTAGTACGAAGAGTTTCGTAGTACGGTGAATCTCGTACATGAGACCCGATGTGAGGAGCCCGCTGTGCCTGCGTCCGCCCTTTTCGAGCCGATCACCCTGCGCGAGCTGACCATCCCCAATCGGGTCTGGATGGCCCCGATGTGCATGTACTACGCGGCCTCCGAGGGGCCGGAGACCGGCGTGGCCACCGACTTCCACCTCGCGCACCTGGCCTCCCGGGCGGCCGGCGGGACCGGCCTGGTGATGGTCGAGGCCACCGGCGTGCTGCCGCAGGGCCGGATCAGCCCGTTCGACCTCGGCCTGTGGAACGACCGGCAGCGCGACGCGCTGGTCCGGGTGACGGCCGCGATCAAGGAGTACGGCTCGGTGCCGGCGATCCAGCTCGCACACGCCGGTCGCAAGGCGTCCAGCCGCTCGCCATGGGTCGGCGGCGCGCCGCTGACCGGCGACGAGGGCGCCTGGCGGACCGTCGGCCCGAGCAACCGGGCGTTCGAGAGCCACCCGGAGCCGGACGCGCTGACCGTCGCGGAGATCCAGGAGATCGTCCAGGCCTTCCGGGCCGCCGCCGAGCGCGCGCTGGCGGCCGGCTTCCAGGCCATCGAGGTGCACGGCGCACACGGCTACCTGCTGCACTCCTTCCTCTCGCCGCACTCCAACCACCGGACCGACGAGTACGGCGGCTCGTTCGAGAACCGGGTGCGCTTCCCGCTCCAGGTCGTCCGGGCGATCCGCGAGGTATGGCCGGCCGAACTGCCGCTGCTGTACCGCATCTCGGCCACCGACTGGCTGACCGAGAACCCCGAGGACGAGCGCGACGGCTGGAACCCCGAGGACACCGTGCGACTGGCCGGGGACCTGCGCGAGGCCGGCGTCGATCTGCTCGACGTCTCCAGTGGCGGCCTGGTCGGCACCGCGAAGATCCCGGTCGGGCCGGGCTACCAGGTCCCGTTCGCGACCCAGGTGCGCGAGGCGACCGGACTGGCCACCGGCGCGGTCGGCCTGATCACCGAGGCAGCCCAGGCAGAGGAGATCATCGCCGAGGGGCGCGCGGACGTGGTCCTGCTCGGACGCGAGCTGCTCCGCAACCCGTACTGGGCACACCAGGCAGCGCGCGAGCTCGGCGCCGAGCGCAACTGGCACTCGCAGTACGCGGTCGCGGTGGGGGACCGCGGCTGACCGATGGCCGATGGCCGATGGTGGCTGGCGGGTGGCAGCCTGGCGAGAACAGATAACGGGTAACAGATAGAAGCTGACAGCTGACAGAATCGCGATTCTGTCAGCTGTCAGCTTCTATCTGTTACCCGTCTGTCGTCAGCCGTCATTCGCCATCTGCCATCTGTCAGCGCGCCGGCCGGGGCTGCCGGTTGGCGGCTATCGGCGAGTCCCGCCCCGGCCCGCGTCTGCGCTGGGCGGCGATCTGCCGGGAGACCACCACCTCCAGGAGGCAGAAGACGATGCCGAACACCCCGAACCCGGTGGCGACCAGCGCGAAGGTCAGGGTCTTGGGGGTGTGTGCGAAGGAGGCGAGCAGCGCGATGATCAGGCAGTTGACGGTGAAGGCGAAGAACACCATGGTGCGTACCAGCGCCGACCGCACCTCGTCCGGCATCCGGCGACGGGCAGCGGACATCGGAGACCCCCTTTTGCGTGGGGTTACCCCGTGTACCCCCGATCGAGTGCCTGCCCGGCTCCGTTGATCTCAAACGCCGGATTTTCGCCGCCTACGCCAGCTCGGCGGCCAGCTCCTCCAGTGCCCCGGTGACGATCGTGCGCATCGCCCGCTCGGCCGGCTCCGGGGTGCCCGCGCAGATCGCCTCGGCCACCTCCCGGTGCAGTCGCACCGCGTACTCGCGTGGTTGATGCGGCATCAGATTGTGCTCGGTGCGCCCGGTCAGCACCGCGCCCACCGTGTCCCCCAGGTGCGCGAACATCTCGTTGCCCGAGGCGCGCAGCACCGTGGCGTGGAACGCGATGTCGTGTCGGAGGAACGCGGTCAGGTCCGCAGCCCGTGCGGTGACCGTCAACTCCACGGCCAAGGCGCTCAGTTCGCGGCACTGGTCGGGCGTGGCGTGCCGCGCAGCGAGGGCCGCCGCAGCCGGCTCGACGGCGACCCGCAGCGACCCGAGCGAGCGCAGCTGCGCCGACCGGTCGGCGCCGGCGAGTCGCCAGCGGATCACCAGCGGGTCGAACAGGTCCCAGTCGCCCTTGGGCTGCACCGTGATGCCGACCCGGCGCTTCGAGGCCACCAGCCGCATCGACTCCAGGATCCGCACCGCCTCGCGCACCACCGTGCGGGAGACGCCGAACCGGGCCTCCAGCTCCTCGATCCGCAGCACCGCCCCCTCGGGGATCTCGCCGGCGGCGATCGCCGGTCCGAGCTCGGCGAGCAGTTTGCCGGGCAGCCCCTGGATCTCCATCCGTCCACCCTAGACCGGCCGTTTCACGGCCGGTACGCAGGGTGACCCACGTGACCTTGCAGACAAGTATGACGATTTCATGTCCGCATCTTGAATAAGTCATACCTTTGGCGCGATAGTGACGTCACCGCAGCCGTCGGGAGCGACTTCACCCGGCGTTGCCCGACGTGTCAGGAGCAGAACCCATGGCTCTCAGTGCCGAGAACCAGCCGACCTCCCCACCCCAGGAGGCTGCCGCGCCCGCCGACGGCGCTGAGGCCGCCGCGAGCGCCGCGCCCGGCGAGCCCACCACCCCCGCCGCACCGCTGATCGTGGTGATGGGCGTCTCGGGCGTCGGCAAGACCACCGTCGCCCGACTGCTCGCCGAGCGGCTCGACGTGCCGTACGCCGAGGCCGACGACTTCCACCCCGCCGCCAACATCGCCAAGATGACCGCCGGCATCCCGCTCGACGACGCCGACCGCGCGCCGTGGCTGGCCGCCCTCGGTGGCTGGCTGGCCGAGCGCGAACGCGCCGGCAGCGGGGGAGTGGTCACCTGCTCCGCGCTCAAGCGCCGCTACCGCGACACGCTGCGCACCGCCTGCCCGGCCGTCTGTTTCCTGCACCTGGCCGGCAGCCGCCGCCTGGTCGCCGCCCGGCTCGCCGCCCGCACCGGGCACTTCATGCCGGCCTCGCTGCTCGACTCCCAGTACGCCCTCCTCGAACCGCTCCAGGCGGACGAGCACGGCATCGTGCTGGACCTCGGCGCCGATGCCGACGCGAGCACCGATACCGACGCCGGCGCGGACGCCACGCTGCGCACCCCCCACGAACTCGTCGAGATGGCCGTGGCACTGCTGCGGCCGGTCAATGGAGACCTCGCGTGACACCCCTGCCCCTGGCCGCCGTCCTCCACCACACCCACAGCGACGGGCGGCTGCTCTTCGCCGTGCTGCTCGCCATCGGCGTGATCGTGCTGCTGATCAGCAGGCTCAAGCTGCACCCGTTCCTCGCCCTCACCCTCGGCTCCGGGCTCCTCGCGGCCGTGGCCGGTGCGCCGTTCGACCAGCTGATGACGAGCTTCTCGACCGGCTTCGGCGCCACCGTGACCAGCGTCGGCCTGCTGATCGGGCTGGGTGCGATGCTCGGCAAGCTGCTCGCCGATTCGGGCGGCGCCGACATCGTCGCCGACACTGTGCTGGCCCGCTCCGGGCCGCGCACCCTGCCCTGGGCGATGGCGCTGATCGCGGCGCTGCTCGGGCTCCCGCTCTTCTTCGAGATCGGCGTCGTGCTGCTGATCCCGATCGTGCTGCTGGTCGCGCGGCGCGGGAACCTGCCGCTGATCCGGGTCGGCATCCCCGCCCTGGCCGGGCTGTCCGTGCTGCACGGGCTGGTGCCGCCGCACCCGGGCCCGCTGGTCGCGGTCGATGCGCTGAAGGCGAACCTCGGCGTGACGCTCGCGCTCGGGCTGCTGATCGCGGTGCCGGTGCTGCTCGTCGCCGGGCCGCTGTTCGCCCGCGTCGCCGAGCGCTGGGTCGGGCCGCTCGCACTGCCGCAGCCCGCCACGCCCCAGTCGACCGCCACCGTGCCGCCGACCAGCACCGTGCAGGCCGAGCGCAGCCGTCCGACCCCCTCGTTCGGCGCGGTGCTCGCCACCATCCTGCTGCCCGTCGTGCTGATGCTCGGCAAGGCACTGGCGGACGTCGTGGTGGACGACCCCAAGGCCGGCCCGCAGCGGATCCTCGACTTCATCGGCTCACCGCTGATCGCGCTGCTCGCCGCCGTGCTGGTCGGCATGCTGACGCTGGGTCGGGCGGCCGGCTTCGACCGGGCCCGGATCTCCGACACGGTCGCCGCCTCGCTCGGCCCGATCGCCGGCATCGTCTTCATCGTCGGCGCGGGCGGCGGCTTCAAGCAGACGCTGATCGACGTCGGTGTCGGCGACGCGGTCAGCCACTGGGCCGGCCGGCTGCACATATCCGCGCTGCTGCTGGGTTGGCTGATCGCCGTGCTGATCCGGCTCGCGACCGGCTCGGCGACGGTGGCCACCATCACCGCGGCGGGCATCGTCTCGCCGCTGGCGGCCGGGATGTCCACGACGCACTCGGCGCTGCTGGTGCTGGCGGTGGGCGCCGGCTCGCTCTTCTTCTCGCACGTCAACGACGCGGGTTTCTGGCTGGTCAAGGAGTACTTCGGGATGAGCGTCGGCCAGACGCTGAAGAGCTGGTCGGTGATGGAGACGCTGATCTCGGTGACCGCTATCGCGCTGATCCTGCCGCTCAGCCTGATCATCTGACCTGTGCTCGAATGACGACCTGACGACCTGACGACCCGATGACATGTCGTCACGACACGTCGAGGGGCGGTGGCCCGGCAACGGCCCACCGCCCCTTTCGGCTGCTCAAATGGGGTAAACCAGAACCGACGAGACGATGGAGCGCCACCATGCCCCTCACCGGCCAGTACCAGCCGAGCCCGCAGCAGTGGGTGCGTGACCAGGTCGACCAGTACGAGTCCTCCGGCGGCACCGAGGGCACCACGATGCGCGGCAAGCCCGTCATCATCCTCACCACGCTCGGCGCGAAGAGCGGCATGATCCGCAAGACCCCGCTGATGCGCGTCGAGCACGACGGCAGGTACGCCGTGGTGGCCTCGCAGGGCGGCGCGCCGACGCACCCGGTCTGGTACCACAACATCACCGCCAACCCGCAGGTCGAACTGCAGGACGGCCCGGTCCGGCAGGACATGGTGGCCCGTCAGGCCGAGGGCACCGAGCGGGCCGAATGGTGGGCCCGGGCCGTCGAGGCGTGGCCGGACTACGCCGACTACCAGACCAAGACCGAGCGCGTGATCCCGGTCTTCGTGCTGGAGCCGGCGGCCGCCCCCAAGGGCTGACCGCCGGCTCCGGCACCGACCCGGCAGGGCCTACTCGTTCTCGTACTCCGCCATGGTCGTCGCGCGCCCGACCGCGAGGAATCCCAGCGTGCCGCCGACCGCGGCCGGCGAGGTGTCCTCGTCCAGGCCGAGCTTCTCGACGCTCAGCGCGTGCACGGTGAAGACGTAGCGGTGCGGGCCGTGGCCGGCCGGCGGCGCGGCGCCGCCGAAGTTCAGCGTGCCGTAGTCGTTGCGGGCGTGGATCGCGCCCACCGGCAGGCCGGGGAGGTCGCCGCTGCCGGCGCCGGTCGGCAGCGAGGTGACCGAGACGGGCAGGTCGAACAGCACCCAGTGCCACCAGCCGCTGCCGGTCGGCGCGTCCGGGTCGAAGCAGGTCACGGCGAAGCTCTTGGTCTCGGCCGGGAAGCCGGACCAGCTCAGCTGCGGCGAGATGTTGCCGCCGGCCAGCACCTGCGCGTCGGGCAGCGTGCCGCCATCGGACGGCAGGTCGGTGCTGGTGACGGTGAAGGCCGGAACCTGGCGCTGGAAGTCGTGCGGAAGCGGTGGCCTGATCACGTTTGCGGAAGCCTCCTGGGGCGAGGAACGGGACGGTCCGAGAGTAGACGAAGGGCGGTCACCCCGCGTGGGGTGACCGCCCGTCAGTCGCCAGTCATCAGGCGTCAGGCATCAGTCGCCGGCGATCAGCTGACAGATGACGTCATCTGTCAGCTGTCAGCCCTTCGCTGATCGCCCTCAGCCCTGCTTGCGCTTGGCCAGGAAGTCGGTGACCTGCTGCTCGATCTCCGGCGTGTCGAAGCCGCGCACCGTCATGGTGGTGCGGCGGCGCAGCACGTCGTCCGCGGTGTAGGCCCACTCGTTGTCGGCGGCGAAGGCGACCTGCGCCCAGACGTCCGGGCCGTCCGGGTGGATCGGCTCGCCGAGCGACGGGTCCTCGGCGATCATCCGGGCGATCTCGAAGGAGAGCGTCCCGTAGTGGCTGGCCAGGTGCTTGGCGACCAGCGGCTCCATCCGCGAGCCGGGCTCACGGTCGATCAGCAGGCGGTGCGCGACGGCGTTCGGCGCGCCGACGCCCGGCAGCGGCACGGTGGCCGGGATCGGGGAGATGTCCTCGCCGATGCCGGTGCCGCGTACGTGCGCGAGCTTCTCCAGCACGGTCCGGCCGATGTGCCGGTAGGTGGTCCACTTGCCACCGGCGACGGAGAGCATGCCGCCCTTGCCCTCGGTCACCACGGTCTCGCGCTTCGCGGCGGCGGTGTCACCCGGGCCGCCGGGCAGCACCCGCAGGCCGGCGAAGGCGTAGGTGATCAGGTCGCGGTCGAGGTGCTCGTCCTTGATCGCGTGGCCGGCCTCGTCCATGATCTGGTCGATGTCGGCGTCGGTGGCGCGGACGTCCTTCGGGTCGCCGGTGTACTCCTCGTCCGTGGTGCCGAGCAGGACGTGGTCCTCCCACGGGATCGCGAAGGAGACGCGGTACTTGTCGATCGGGATGGTCAGCGCGGCGCGCCACGGGGTGCGGCGCTTGACGACGACGTGCGCGCCCTTGGAGAGACGGATCGACGGCGCGGCGCCGGCGTCCTCCATCGCGCGCAGGTGGTCCACCCACGGGCCGGTCGCGTTCAGCACCAGGCGGGCGTTGACGCCGAACTCGGTGCCGTCCAGGCGGTCCTTGAGCTCGGCACCGGTCACCCGGCCGCCGGTGAAGCGCAGACCGGTCACCTCGGCGTGGTTGAGCACCACGGCGCCGGCGTCGACGGCCGCGCGGACCGTCATCACGGCGACGCGCGAGTCGTTCATCTGGTGGTCGCCGTAGACGGCGACCGAGCGCAGGCCCTCGGTCTTCAGCGCGGGCACCTGCTGCGCGGCGTGCGCGGCGGTGGAGACCCGGCCCATGCCGTCACGGAACGCGGACAGCGCGGAGTAGAGGAAGACACCGGCGCCGAGCTTGGGCGCGCTGTGCGGGCCGCCCTTGTAGACGGGGACGAAGAAGGTCAGCGGGTTGACCAGGTGCGGCGCCACGTCGGTGGCCAGCGCGCGGCGCTCCTTGTGGTTCTCCGCGACCAGCTTGACCGCGCCGGTCTGCAGGTAGCGCAGGCCGCCGTGGACCAGCTTGGAGGAGGCGCTGGACGTCGCGCCCGCGAAGTCGCCGCCGTCCACCATCGCGACCTTGAGGCCGGCCTGCGAGGCGGTCCAGGCGACGGCCGTGCCGAGGATGCCGCCCCCGATCACCAGCAGGTCGTAGGTGGCCTTGCCCAGCAGCTCACGGGTCTCGGCGCGGGAAGCGGTGCGGCCGGGGGTGCGCTCGGCGCCCAGGGTCGGGATGGTTGCCATGGTGTGTGTTCCGGGGCCGCGGTGCGGGCGGACCCGGGTCTCCTCTCGTGATGCGGTTCGGCCTCCGGGGAGGCCGGGGAAGTCCGCGGGTCGGAAAACCCGCGAGCCGGCCGGGGCTCAGTGCCCCGGCCGGCGTACGGCTCAGCTCTCCTGGTCGTCCTCCTCGACCCAGCCCATGGTGCGCTCCACGGCCTTGAGCCACTTCTTGTACTCGCGCTCCCGGGTGGCGTCGTCCATCCGCGGCGTCCACTCGGCGGCGCGGTGCCAGTTGGCCCGCAGGGTGTCCAGGTCGTTCCAGAAGCCGACCGCCAGGCCCGCCGCGTAGGCGGCGCCGAGCGCGGTGGTCTCGGCGACGAACGGGCGCTCCACCGGAGCGTCCAGCACGTCGGCGATGTTCTGCATGAGCAGGTTGTTGGAGGTCATGCCGCCGTCCACCTTGAGGGCGGTCAGCGTGACGCCGGAGTCCTTCTGCATGGCATCGACGACCTCGCGGGTCTGCCAGGCGGTGGCCTCCAGCACGGCGCGGGCCAGGTGGCCCTTGGTCACGTACCGGGTCAGGCCGGCGATCACACCGCGGGCGTCGGAGCGCCAGTACGGGGCGAACAGGCCGGAGAAGGCCGGCACGAAGTAGGCGCCGCCGTTGTCCTCGACGGTGTTGGCCAGCGTCTCGATCTCGGCGGCGGTGGAGATGATGCCGAGCTGGTCGCGCAGCCACTGCACCAGCGAGCCGGTGACCGCGATCGAGCCCTCGAGGGCGTAGACCGGGGCCTGGTCGCCGATCCGGTAGCCGACCGTGGTCAGCAGGCCGTTGTACGAGTGGACGATCTTCTCGCCGGTGTTCAGCAGCAGGAACGTGCCGGTGCCGTACGTCGACTTGGCCTCGCCCTTGTCGAAGCAGGTCTGGCCGAACAGCGCGGCCTGCTGGTCACCGAGCGCCGAGGCGACCGGGACGCCCTCCAGGTCGCCGACCGCGTGGCCGTAGACCTCGGCGGAGGAGCGGATCTCCGGCAGGACCTCCATCGGCACGCCCATGGAGTCGGCGATGCTCTTGTCCCAGGCCAGGTCCTTCAGGTTCATCAGCATGGTGCGGCTGGCGTTGGTCACGTCCGTGACGTGCTTGCCGCCGTTGACACCACCGGTGAGGTTCCAGATGACCCAGGTGTCCATGGTGCCGAAGAGGATGTCGCCGGCCAGGGCGCGCTCGCGCAGGCCCTCGACGTTGTCCAGCAGCCAGCGGATCTTCGGGCCGGCGAAGTAGCTGGCCAGCGGCAGGCCGGTCTCGCGGCGGAAGCGGTCCTGGCCGACGTTGCGGCCCAGCTCGCGGCAGAGCGCCTCGGTGCGGGTGTCCTGCCAGACCAGCGCGTTGTGCACCGGCTCACCGGTGTTCTTGTCCCACAGCACGGTGGTCTCGCGCTGGTTGGTGATGCCGATCGCGCGGATGTCGTCCTTGGTCAGGCCGGCCTTCTCCAGCGCGCCGCGGACCACGGACTGCACCCGGGTCCAGATCTCGGCGGCGTCGTGCTCGACCCAGCCCGGCTGCGGGAAGATCTGCGAGTGCTCCTGCTGGTCGACCGCGACGATCCGGCCGTCGGCGCCGAAGATGATGCAGCGGCTGGACGTGGTGCCCTGGTCGATCGCGGCGATGTAGTTACCCGTGGGGGTGGCAGTCATGTCGGGTTCCTCGGCTCTGAGGGTGGGTGGTGGAGTGCTTGCGGTGACGCGCTGGTGCTGTCCCGAAGGACGTTGCCCTTAGAAGAGGCCCTTGTACAGCAGGCCCGACAGGAGGCCGCCGATCACCGGTCCGGCGACCGGGATCCAGGCGTAGCTCCAGTCCGAGGTGCCCTTGTTCGGGATCGGCAGCAGCGAGTGCACGATGCGCGGGCCGAGGTCGCGGACCGGGTTGATGGCGTAGCCGGTCGGGCCGCCGAGCGAGAGGCCGATGCCGACCACGGTGAAGGCGGTGATCAGGACGCCGACGCCGGAGAGGCCGACGCCCTTGGTCAGGCCCTGGGTCAGGATGGCCATGCAGAGCATCATGGTCGCGATGATCTCGGTGAGCAGGTTCTGGATCGGGTTCCGGATCTCGGGACCGGTCGAGAAGATGCCCAGCGTGGGCTCCTCGTTCGCCTGGAACTGGCCGAGGTAGGTGAGCCAGACGAGCACGGCGCCGATCATCGCGCCGAGCAGCTGGGAGCCGATGTAGAGCGGCACCTTGCTCCAGTCGCCGCTCTCGACGGCGAGGGCCAGGGTGACGGCCGGGTTGAGGTGTGCGCCCGACTTGGGGGCGACCATGTACGCGGCGATCATGACCGCGAAGCCCCAGCCGAAGGTGATGGCCAACCATCCGGCGTTCTGGGCCTTGGACTTCTTGAGCGTGACGGCGGCACAGACGCCGCCACCGAGGAGTATCAGCGCGGCGGTGCCGAGCGTTTCGCCGACGAAGATGTCGCCGTTCGAGAAGGCGGACACAAAGACTCCTTTGTCCATATGGCCGTTGCCGGGGATACAGGCCTGTGGGGCCGGCCCGTGGCAGGTCGGTGGGGGAGAGAGCGCCGCGACGGGGGAACCGCGGCGGTTGCGTGCGCCGCCCGTCCCCGGGAGGCGCCTGCGCGGTGCCGGGGTGACGACCGGCGAGCGACGGATCCACCCTGGGGTTTCGTTCCGACGGCCACCGTTCGACATTGTCGAACCGCTATGCGGGAGTTTTCACCCTGACGACTGCCCACGTCAAGGGCGGGTGACCTCCCTGTGACCCTTCCCTCGGCCGCCTCGGCTCGGCGTCCGGCGTTCGACCATGGAGACGGCCGGTTGGATGCGGTCAAAATCGGACAAAAACGCCTGAGGGTGGACAGTTTGACTGTCCACCCTCAGGCGTTTGACGTGGTCAGGGGTGCCCGCTGGCTCAGAACCGCCCGGCGCCCAGGTCCCGGGAGATCGCCCGCGCCGCGCCGCGCACCGAGGCGACCAGCTCGGAGCGGACGAAGCCGTCCTCGCAGACCCGTTCGACCGCGCCGCTCACGCAGACCGCGCCGACCGGGTTGCGCCGGCGGTCCTGGATCAGCGCGCCGATCGAGGCCACCCCCTCCCAGGTCTCCTCGATCGCGTCGGCCCAGCCGCGCTCGCGGATCAGCGCGCACTCGGTGTCCACCTCCAGCGCCGTGGTGAGCGTGCGCGGCGTGTACTGCTCGTACGGGCCGTCGCCCAGCTCGCCGCGCGCCACCGGGTCGTACGCCAGCAGCACCTTGCCCAGCGCGGTGCTGTGCAGCGGGTGCATCGAGCCGACCTCCAGCACCTGGCGGGTGTCGTCCGGCCGGAAGACGTGATGCACGATCAGCACGCCGTGCTGGTGCAGCACACCGAGGTAGACGGTCTCCCCGCCGGCCCGGGCCAGGTCGTCCGCCCAGACCAGCGCGCGGGCCCGCAGCTCGTGCACGTCCAGGTAGCTCTGGCCGAGCCGCAGCAGCTCCGCGCCGAGCTGGTACTTGCCGCTCTCCGGGTCCTGCTCGACGAATCCCTCCATCTGGAGGGTGCGCAGGATGCCGTGCGCGGTGCCCTTGGCGAGGTCGAGCGAGGTGGCCACCTCGGACAGGCCCAGCCGGCGCTCGCCGCCGGCCAGCAGGCGCAAGATCGCGGCGGCCCGGGAGAGCGACTGGATCGGGCCGGGCATGGGGGACCTCCACTGGCAGACTGGCAGGCGGTCGACAATGTCAAACAGTTCGTGGTGATGCCGACCGCGGGGGGCATCGCCCCGAGTCTGCCAGGCCCACCCCTGGCCTTGCACGTTGCCTGCCGGTTCAAGGGCCGTTTTGGTGCGGTCCACCTGCACGGCACCGGGGCGTTCCGGGGTGCTTTGGACAGTTGGTCCTATTCCTCCTCCGGTGCCGCGCCACGTACCCCTACTCCTTCTCCTGCTGCTTCAGCACCCGCGCCAGCTCGGCGATCCGCGCCGGCCCGACCCGGCAACAGCCGCCCACCAGCCGCGCTCCACCGGTCACCCAGCCGGGCGCGAGCGCCGCCGGCCAGGTCGGCGCGCCGCGCCAGTCGCGGGCACCGGCGTCCCAGCGCTCGCCGCTGTTCGGATAACAGACCACCGGCTTGCCGGTCACGGCCGCCGCGATCCGCACCGCGGCCGCCACGTCCTGCGGCGCGCAGCAGTTCACCCCGACCGCCACCACCTCCGGCGCCTGCGCGGCGAGCGCGAACGCCTCCGCCAGCGGCTGGCCGGCCCGGGTGCGGCTCCCGGTGATGCTGTACGACAGCCAGACCGGCACCCCGAGCCCGCCGACGGCCCGCAGCAGCGCCTGCGCCTCGTCCAGATCGGGGACGGTCTCCAGCGCGAGCACGTCCGGACCGGCCGCCGCGAGCACCTCCAACCGCGTCCGGTGGAACCGCTCCAGCGCCGCCACGCTCAACCCGTACCGGCCCCGGTACTCCGAGCCGTCCGCCAGCACCGCGCCGTACGGGCCGACCGAGGCCGCCACCCACGGCCCGCGCCCGCCCACCGTCGTCCCACCGGCTTCGTCCGCGACCACCTCGCCCGCCTCCCGGGCCAGCCGCACGCTCGACGCCAGCAGCCGCTCGGCCCCGGCCCGGTCGATGCCGCGCCGGGCGAAACCCTCGAAGCTCGCCTGATAGCTCGCGGTGATCAGCACCTCGGCGCCGGCGCGCAGATAGGCCGCGTGCGCCGCCCGCAGCGCGCCCGGCGCGTCCGCGAGCAACCGCGCCGACCACAGCTCGTCACCGAGGTCATGCCCGTCGGCCACCAGCTGGTTGGACAGCCCACCGTCCAGCACCAGCGGCGGCCCGGCCGCGAGCACCCGCCCGAACGGCGACGGCTCCTGGCGCACTGACGGCATGGCGGCCTCCTCCCGGCACCCTCACCGGCAGCGTAATCCGCCCGGGCGTGCCCGGCCGCCGCCGACCGGATTACCATCCACCGCATGACCACTCACCAGGCCACCCGGACAGGCACCTTCGGCCCCGGCACGCACTGTCACTGGTGCGGCACCGCCTACCCGCCCGGGACCAGCACCTGGCCGCGCACCTGCCCGGGCTGCGGTGAGATCAGCTACCGCAACCCGCTGCCGGTCACGGTCGCGCTGCTGCCGGTCGACCGCCCGGACGGCGGCCAGAGCCTGGTGGTCATCCGCCGCACCATCGAGCCCGGCTACGGCGAACTCGCGCTCCCCGGCGGCTACGTGGACTACGGCGAGAGCTGGCAGCAGGCCGCCGTCCGCGAACTGCGCGAGGAGACCGGCATCCTGGCCGACGCCGCGGACGTCACGCTGGTCGCGACCGACTCCGACAGCGCCGGCGGCTTCCTCTGCCTCTTCGCGCTGCTCCCGGCCCAGCACCTCGCCGACCTGCCGCCCTCCGTCCCCACCGACGAGACCGAGGGCTGGCAGCTGATCGACGCCCCGATCGAGCTCGCCTTCCCGTTCCACACCCGGATCACGAAGGCCTGGTTCAACGGCAAACTGACCGGCCTTCAGCCCGCCTAGGCCCTCTCTTTCGGATCTTGTCGGATCAGCGCGCGGTGTTGGGCGCCCGGCTGGGCGTGCCGGCGGAGCGTCCTCGTACTGGGTCGTACTTGGATGCTTCGCCGGTGCGTCCGTGGGGGCCCCTCCCGGCCGGAGGCTGGGGGAGGGATGCCCGGCGTCGCGCGCCCGGCAAGATCCGAAAGAGAGGGCCTAGCGCCGGATCACCGCGGTACCGGCGTCGAGATCGATGCCGGTACCGCCCGGCGCGCCGGCATCCTCGTCCTCGCGCAGCACCAACTCCACCCGCCGCTGCTCCAGTTGTGCCCGCTTCCCGGCGTAGAGCAGCGCGTGCAGCTCCTCGGTCGCACCCCCGCCGGCGCCCCGCCCGTCACCACCGCCCGGGATCGGCCGCCACCGCCGCAGCAGCCGTCGCACCACGCCTAGGGCCTGTCGTCAGACCCCCTTCGTCGCCCGGAGGGCGGCTTGGCGGCGTCAGGTGCGTTCCCCCAGCCTTCGGCCGGGAGGTGCCCCCATTCGGCGTGCCGGGCGCGGGCCCTCGTACTGGGTCGTACTTGGGTCTGTGCCCGGTGCGGCGAGAGGGCGTGCATGGCGTCGCCGAGCAGAAGGGGGTCTGACGACAGGCCCTAGCAGCAGGAACACCGCGACCAACCCGGCCGGCAGCAGCAGACTCCCCGTCACACTCACGATGCTCAGCACACGGACTCAACGCCCCGCGAAACGCACCGAGTTCCGTCACCACTGTGGTTTGCTGACGATATGACGACACAGGCCCTCGGTGCCCGACGCCCCGACCAGATCGCCTACTTGACCCAGACCGCCGCCACCGAGGCCGGCCGGGCCTACAAGGAGCGGCTGCTCCGGCAACTCGACATCCGACCGGGCCACACCGTGCTGGACCTCGGCTGCGGCCCCGGCACCGACCTGCCCGCGCTGGCGGCCGCGGTCGGTGACCGGGCGGGTGATGGGCAGGCGGCTGGTCAGCAGGGCGTGGTGATCGGTGTGGACCACGACCCGAAGATGCTCGCCGAGGCAGCCCGCCGCACGGCCCAGCAGCCATGGGTTGAGCTGCGCGCCGGTGACGCGCACGCGCTGCCGCTTGCCGACGCCACCGTCGACCGGGCTCGCGTCGACCGTGTCCTGATGCACCTCGCCGACCCCGCCCGGGTACTCGCCGAGCTGCGCCGGGTGGTTCGCCCCGGGGCGGTCCTCGGCTTGGCCGAACCCGACTGGGACACCCTGCTGGTGGACGCCGCCGATCTCGAGACCAGCCGTGCGTTCACCCGGTTCACCGTCACGGAGGCGGTCCGCAACGCGACGATCGGGCGGCAGCTGGCCCGGCTGGCCGAGCAGGCGGGCTTCACCGTCCGCACGGTCGAGGCGAGCACGCCGATCTTCCGGGATGCCGTGCTCGCCGACCGGATCCTGGCCCTGGGCCGCAACATGGAGCGGGCCATCGAGGCCGGCTTCGTCGAGGAGGAGCGCGGCCGGGCGTGGTTCGCCGGACTGCTCGACGGGCCGTTCCTCGCCTCGTTCACGCTCTTCACCGTGGTCGCCGAGGTGCCCTCCTGACGCGTCCTTCCTGACGCTGACGCGTCGCCGGCTGCTCAGCCGGGCAGTCCGACGGCCTCCCGCAGCGCGGCGACCTCGGCCGGGGGACCGGTGACCGTCAGCTCCGTCTGCGCGCCGCGCCCGAAGGCGAAGAGCAGCAGCTCACCGGGCTCGCCGGTCACCCGCACCGTCCCGGGCCGCTTGGCGCCGGCCGTCAGGTTCCGGCCGTCCGGGCGGCTCAGCACCACCCGTACCGGCGTGCGGCGCCCCAGCTCCATCCGCGCGGGCAGCGCGGTGCGCCGCCACAGCAGTTCGGCGAGCGCCGGATCGACCGGCCGCGGCTGCCACGGCCCGGCCCGCCGGACGTCCTCGGCGTGCACGAAGTACTCGACGGTGTTGGCCGCCTCGTCCGCGCCGGGCAGCGCGAAGAACGACAGCCGCGGCGGCCCGGACCGGAACCGCCGCACCAACTCCGGGTAGGGGCGCCGCGCGTAGTCGTCCTGGACGCGTCTGGTCCACCCGGCGAGCACCGGCACCACGATGCCCGGGGCGGCGTCCGGGCGGGCCTCGCGCAGCACCAGATGGGCGGCGAGGTCCCGGGTGCGCCAGCCGGCGCAGAGCGTCGGACCGTCCGGTCCGGCGGCGGCGAGCAACTCGGCCAGCCGACGCCGTTCCTGCTGCGCGAAGTTCGACATGGCGTCAGAGTAGCGGTGCCGGTGCGCCCGGTCGCCGGGCACCATGGCGGTGGTTCCATTCCCCTCAGTGCGTACCCCCTCAGTGCGTACCCCCTCAGTGCGTACCCCCTCAGTCCGTACCCCCTCAGTCCGTTCCCCCTCAGGAGGTTCCGACATGCCGGTCGACCACACCGCCCTGCGCGAGTCCGCCACCCGCCTGCGGCCCGAGCTCGTCGAACTGCGCCGCGCCCTGCACCAGGAGCCCGAGCTCGGGCGCGACCTGCCGCTCACCCAGGCCAGGCTGCTCGCCGCGCTGGACGGCCTGCCGCTCGAGGTCACCCTGGGCAAGGCGCTCAGCTCGGTCACCGCCGTCCTGCGCGGCGCCCGGCCCGGGCCGACCGTGCTGCTGCGCGCCGACCTGGACGCGCTGCCGGTCCAGGAGAACGCCGAACTCCCGTACGCCTCGCGCGTCGCAGGCGTGATGCACGCCTGCGGCCACGACCTGCACACGGCTGCCCTGGTCGGCGCCGCCAGGCTGCTGGCCGAGCGGCGCGCCGAACTGGCCGGCTCGGTCGTCTTCATGTTCCAGCCCGGCGAGGAGGACCAAGGCGGCGCGCGGCTGATGATCGACGAGGGTGTGCTGACCGCCGCCGGCGAGCCGCCGATCGCGGCGTACGCGCTGCACGTCGCCGCCTCGCTGCTGCCCACCGGCTGGGTGGCGACCCGCCCGGGGCCGATCATGGCGGGCTCCGACCGGCTGCTCGTCACGCTGCGTGGGCGCGGCGGTCACGGCTCCAGCCCGCACCTGGCCCTGGACCCGGTCCCGGCCGCCTGCGAGGCGGTGCTCGCGCTGCAGACCATGGTCACCCGGCGGTTCGACGCCTTCGACCCGGTGATCGTGACGGTCGGCAGCTTCCACGCGGGCAGCGCCGCGAACGTGATCCCGCAGGAGGCGGTGTTCGAGGCGACGATCCGCTCGTTCTCCGCCGAGGCCAGGGCCCGCGTGCTGGTGGAGGCGCCGCGGGTGGTGCAGGGCGTGGCACAGGCGCACGGCCTGACCGCCGAGGCGGTGATCGAGGAGGGCTACCCGGTCACCGTGAACGACCCCGGTCAGGCCGACTACGTCGCCCTGACGGCCACGCAACTCCTGGGCTCGGATCGGTACGTCGAGATGCCGCGCCCGATCGCCGGCTCCGAGGACTTCGCCGAGGTCGCCGCCCGGGTGCCGTCCGCCTACCTGCTGCTCGGCGCCTGCCCGCCCGATCTTGACCCGTTCAGCGCGCCCTACAACCACGCACCGGAGGCCGCCTTCGACGACTCGGTGCTCGGCGACGCGGCCGCCCTGCTCGCCGCCCTCGCGCTCGGCCGGCTCACGCCCGCCTGACCGCCCGCCCCGCCACGGCGGCCCGTCCGACGGGCCGCCGGCCGGCGCGCTGCCGCTGCCACCGCGCGGCGTTTCGCCGCCTGCCACAGCCGCCATCCGCGCACAATGGTCCGCCACCACACCCCCTCCCAGCTGCGGCGCGTCCCGGAACCCCTGGCGCGGCAGGCGATTCCCTGGCAGGGTCTTGCACCGTCAGCACGCACCGACGCGGGCCGCGCCACAAGCGATGTTCCCGCCCGATCCTCCGGCCGGGAGACCACCATCGTGAGCACCCCACCCCAGGACCCCGTGACCGCGGCTCCGGACGCGCCGCTCTGGCGCCCGGACCCCGCCGTGGCCGCCGCCACCCGCCTGGTCGCCTTCCAGACCTGGGCCGCCGAGCGGTACGGCGCCCCGGCTGCCCCGCTCGCGCCCGCGCCCGACGATGCCACGGCCGCCGCCCGCTACGCGGACCTGCACACCTGGTCCACCGAGGACCTCACCCGCTTCTGGACCGCCGTCACCGAGTACTTCGACGTCCGGTTCGGCACCCCACCGCAGGCCGTCCTCGGCACCGCCGAGATGCCCGGCGCGCAGTGGTTCCCCGGCGCCCGCCTCAACTACGCCGAGCACGCGCTGCGCTTCGCCGAGGACAGCACGCACGCCGAGCTCCCCGCGATCCTGCACCTGGACGAGACCACCGAGCAGCCCGTCACGCTCACCTGGGCCGAGCTGCGCCGCCAGGTCGGCTCGCTCGCCGCCGCGCTGCGCGCCCAGGGCGTCGGCCCGGGCGACCGGGTCGGCGCCTACCTGCCGAACATCCCGCAGGCGATCGTCGCGCTGCTCGCCACCGCCTCGATCGGCGCGATCTGGACCTCCTGCGCCCCCGACTTCGGCGCCCGCAGCGTGCTCGACCGCCTCCAGCAGATCGAGCCGGTCGTGCTCTTCGCGGTGGACGGCTACCACTACGGCGGCAAGAACCACGACCGCACCGAGGTGGTCGCCGAGCTGCGCCGCGAGCTGCCCACGCTGCGCGCCGTCGTGCACGTCCCGCTGCTCGGCACCGCGGCCCCCGACACCGCGCTCAACTGGGCCGACCTGGTCGCCGACGACGTCGAGCCGGTCTTCGAGCAGCTCCCCTTCGACCACCCGCTCTGGGTGCTCTACTCCTCCGGCACCACCGGACTGCCGAAGGCGATCGTGCAGAGCCAGGGCGGCATCCTGGTCGAGCACCTCAAGCAGGCCGCGCTGCACCTCGACCTCGGGCCGCAGGACCGCTTCCTCTGGTACACCTCCACCGGCTGGATGATGTGGAACTTCCTGGTCGCCGGCCTGCTGGTCGGCGCCACGGTGGTGACGTACGACGGCAGCCCCGGCCACCCCACCACCGGCGCGCTCTGGGAGGTCGCGGCCCGCAGCCGGGCCACCGTGCTCGGCACCTCCGCCGCCTACGTGATCGCCAGCCGCAAGGCCGAGCTGCACCCGGGCCGTGACCTGGACCTGTCGGCCGTCCGGTGCATCGGCACCACCGGCTCCCCGCTGCCGCCCGACGGCTTCCGCTGGGTCTACGACGAGGTCAAGCCGGACGTCTGGCTCGCCTCGGTCAGCGGCGGCACCGACGTGTGCAGCTGCTTCGTCGGCGGCGTCCCCACCCTGCCGGTCCACCTCGGCGAGATCCAGGCCCCCTGTCTGGGCGCCGCCGTCGAGTCCTGGGACGTGCACGGCAAGCCGCACACCGACGAGGTCGGCGAGCTGGTCGTCACCAAGCCGCTCCCGTCCATGCCCACCGGCTTCTGGAACGACCCGGACGGCACCCGCTACCGGGACAGCTACTTCGAGATGTTCCCCGGCACCTGGCGCCACGGCGACTGGATCACCGTCACCTCGCGCGGCACCGTCGTGATCCACGGCCGCTCGGACTCCACGCTCAACCGCCAGGGCGTGCGGATGGGCTCCTCCGACATCTACGAGGTCGTCGAGCGCCTCCCGGAGATCGCCGAGTCGCTGGTGATCGGCCTGGAGGAGGACGGCGGTGGCTACTGGATGCCGCTCTTCGTGGTGCTCGCCCCGGGCGCGGCGCTGGACGACGAGCTGCGCACGCGGATCCGCACCGTGATCCGCGAGCAGCTCTCGCCACGCCACGTGCCCGACGAGGTGATCGCCGTCACCGGCCTGCCGCACACCCTCACCGGCAAGCGGATCGAGGTCCCGGTCAAGCGCCTGCTCTCCGGCACCCCGCTGGACCAGGCGGTCAACCCCGGCTCGGTCGACAACCTCGACCACCTGCGGTTCTTCGAGCAGCTCGGCCGCGAACGCCGCGGCTGATCCCCGAATGACGAAGGGGCGCCCACAACCGGGCGCCCCTTCGTCATTCAGCCACACGAACTCATTCGGCCGCTCACTCGCCGGAGAGCACCTGCTGCGCCGCGGCCCGCGCCTCGTCCGCGCTGTCGGTGGCCCTGGCTGCCTCGGCGGCGCGCCGGCACTGCGCGAGCGTCACCTTGGCGAGCGCGCTGCGCACGTACGGGATCGAGGCCGGGCCCATCGAGAGGCTGGTCACCCCGAGACCGGTCAGCACGCACGCGAGCAGCGGGTCGGCGGCCGCCTCGCCGCAGACTCCGCAGCTCTTCTCCTCGGCCTGGGCGGCCTGCGCGGCCGCTGCGATCAGGTCGAGCAGCGCCGGCTGCCACGGATCCTGCAGCCGGGCCAGCGAGCCGACCTGGCGGTCCGCCGCGAAGGTGTACTGGGCCAGGTCGTTGGTGCCCAGCGAGAGGAACTCGACCTCCCGCAGGATCGCGCGGGCTCGCAGCGCGGCGGACGGGATCTCCACCATCGCGCCGAACTTCGCCTGCAGCCCGGCCTCCCGGCAGGCGTCCGCGAACGCCTTGGCGTCCGCCCGGTCGGCCACCATCGGGGCCATCACCTCAAGGTGCACCGGCAGGCCGGCGGCCGCCTTGGCGAGCGCCCGCAGTTGGGTGCCGAGCACCTCCGGGTGCTCCAGCAGCGTGCGCAGGCCGCGCACGCCGAGCGCCGGGTTCGGCTCGTCGGCCGGGGTGAGGAACTCCAGCGGCTTGTCCGCGCCGGCGTCCAGCGCCCGGACCACCACCCGGCCCTCAGGGAACGCCTCCAGCACCTTGCGGTACGCCTGGACCTGCGCGTCCTCGCTCGGCGCCTTCTTGGAGTCGTCCAGGAAGAGGAACTCGGTGCGGAACAGGCCGACGCCCTCGGCACCTGCGGCCAGCGCGGCCGGCACGTCGGCCGGACCGCCGACGTTGGCCAGCAGCGGCACCCGGTGCCCGTCCGAGGTCTGCCCCGGCCCGGAGGACGCGGCCAGCGCGGCCTTCCGCTCGGCGGCCAGTCGGCGCAGCTCGTCCTGCTTGTCCGCGCTCGGCTCGATCAGCACCTCGCCGGAGCTGCCGTCCACCGCCACCACAGTGCCCTCGGCCAGCTCGGTCGCACCGGGCAGCGCGACGACGGCCGGCACGCCCAGGGCGCGGGCCAGGATCGCCGAGTGGCTGGTCGGCCCGCCCTCCTCGGTCACGAAGCCGAGCACCAGCGTCGGGTCGAGCAGCGCGGTGTCGGCCGGCGCCAGGTCCCGCGCGAAGAGCACGTACGGCTCGTCGCTGTCCGGCACACCCGGCATCGGGACGCCGAGGAGGCGCGCGACGATCCGGTTGCGCACGTCGTCCAGATCGGCCACCCGCCCTGCCAGGTACTCGCCGGCCGAGGCGAGCAGCGCGCGGTAGGCGGCGAACGCGTCGTAGACGGCCCGCTCGGCGCTGCTGCCGACCGCGATCCGACGGCTGACGTCCGCGATCAGCTCGGGGTCCTGAGCCATCAGCGACTGCGCCTCGAGCACCGCCTGCGCCTCACCACCGGCCAGGTTTCCGCGCGCGACCAGGTCGGCGGCCACGGCGTCCGCGGCCTGCTGGGCACGAACCTGCTCGATCGGCGCGTCCTCGGTCGGGATCCGGGTGGCCGGCGGCTCCAGCACGGCGGTACCCATGTGCCGCACCTGGCCGATCGCGACACCGTGGCTGACACCTACGCCGCGCAGCGTCTCGTTCATTGCTTCGTTTCCTTTCGCCCGCCTCGGGCCGGGGACTGCTGTCCCGCTCCAGCTAGCAGAACTCGGTTGACCGGGCGGTCAGTTCCAGTGGAAGAGGGGGCCGCCGACGGCGACGTCACCCTCCTCGGCGACCCCGCTCAGCGAGTCGGCGGAGGCCTCGAGCGCCACGATCGGGGAGATCGGCGACTTGCCCGCGGCCTCGACGGCGGCCGGGTTCCAGCGGATCACCGGCTGGCCGCGCTTGACCTGGTCACCCTTGCTGACCAGCAGCTCGAAGCCCTCGCCGTTCAGCTGCACGGTGTCGATCCCCAGATGGGTCAGCACACCGTGCCCGTCGGCGTCGACGACGACGAACGCGTGCGGGTGCATCGAGACGACCAGGCCGTCCACCGGCGCGACCGCGTCCGTGGGCTCACGCACCGGGTCGATGGCGGTGCCCGGGCCGACCATCGCACCCGCGAACACCGGGTCGGGCACGGCGGCGAGTCCGATGGCGAGGCCGGCGAGCGGCGACGTCACAGTGGTCATGGTGGAGCCTCCCAGGTGCGGAGTACATCGAACGTGCGGCGGGCGCGATGCCGCCTGGAGCCTAAATCATGTCAACTACGGACATCCAGGGACGTAAGGTCCCTTCCGCCCGACTGGTCACACCTCGGCCCCGATGGCCGCAGTGCCACCTCGGCGCCGCTCGCGGTCCCGATGCCAGGCCGGTCAGGGCCCTCCGGTCCACAAGTGGTCTAGTCCTCTTGGTCGACGCGCCGCACTCTACGGCATACGAGTGAGACCTACGGCCGCCCCGGCGCGCCCCGTCCGCAGCCGTCGCCACCCGAACGGCGGAGCACGGGCGAGGCTCGATTAGGAGGTCCGGCCCGGACGGGCTATGGTTGCTCGAGTCGCCGCAGGGCGATGGTGAATCCAGCGACACGGCTGAGTGAATGTCCGGTGAAATCGGATCGAAACTCCTGTGATACGCTGAGGTCACGAAAGAACGAAGCACCCGGAGATTCCGCTGAAAAGCGGTTCAAAGGCAGTGTCCGTTCCTTGAGAACTCAACAGCGTGCCAAAAGTCAACGCCAGATATGTTGACATCCCCGGCCTCGATCACTGATCGGGGTTGGAGATTCCTTTTAGTAGTAAAAACACTAGCGAGGACGCAGTGCACGGGGTCGGCCTATTCCGCTGATCGTCGTGCCGCTCAACGCGGGTGCCAGCCGGATTACCGGCAGACATTCACGGAGAGTTTGATCCTGGCTCAGGACGAACGCTGGCGGCGTGCTTAACACATGCAAGTCGAACGGTGAAGCCCTTCGGGGTGGATCAGTGGCGAACGGGTGAGTAACACGTGGGCAATCTG